>NZ_JAHMSB010000003.1:0-275594 GCF_018986355.1 Staphylococcus sp. CWZ226
TTACATAAGAGTCCGTGAGGACTTCTATTATAAAGATTTTTATACATATTTTCGAAAATTTCATAAAAAAAATAAACTACCGTTACACTTTTTCAAGTTATAACGGTAGTTTGTCTACGGTCTGACAATCCAGTAAAGCGTTATATGCATTACTGGATTGCTTCAATATTTATTCAATGATTACTGGTTAATTTAACCTTACTTGTATCCTTGATCTTTCAAATAAGATTGTAAGACAACAGCTTGATTATGTTTTTCATCTTTAGCGCCAAATAAAATAATCACATCTTTACGTGCATCTTTAACCATGCCTTCTAGTGTTTTGAGTTCTTCATTTTGTTCATCATTGTTTTCAAGTTCTTTGATATATTTCTTTTTAAAGTCTTCGAACTTATCTGCATCATGGTTGAACCACTCTCTTAATTCTTTTGTCGGTCCGATATTTTTTAACCATTCATCCAAATTCGCATTTTCTTTTGAAATACCACGTGGCCAAACTCGATCCACTAATACACGTACACCATCGTCTTCTGCTTTGTCATCATAAATACGTTTTACTTTGATTGCCATACAAGCATCCTTCCTTTCAAACAATAATCAACACTTTATATTTATTATACCCTTGTCCTATATACACAAACGACGCTCATTTCTTATTTTAATAGGAAGAAACACAACATTCCGTATTGTATACAATCATTCTGTGGTGGTACAGCGCTTACATAGTACAACAGTAAACTGTACAGTTTCACAATAACGTCACAACTCTAAAAAGTTATGCACCATTTATAGTGATTTTAATCACAACTCATGTTATTGTAGTATGTGAAATAGATAACAAAGTTGTTTCAAGCGATAATGTTGTTCAAGAGACCCCTGAGACACGAACAACAGATAGATGAGCGCTTTAAACAACGCTATCTATTTAATATTTTAATTTGGCGGCATTATTTTACGATAATGCGACGCTTTACAGTGAACGAGTACATCTCAGAACAACAACCTAGAAATGTCATTGGCAGGAACACCGTGGTAGGATTTCTGTCATGTTGCTGCATATTTCTTTAAAGATGTTCCCCGCATCCTAAAGAAACATGTATCAATTTTAGTATATTTCAGGAGGTGAGTTGCTCATATAAGCGAAAACGAAGACAGGATTACCCCATCCTAATTTCGATGCTGACACATTCGAATCATATTAAACTTTGATGTGTTTCCCCTGATACATCAAGTTAACAACAAAATTTCAAAACAGCTGCATTTTAAAGTAAGTGGCTCCCCAACCATTTACTTAGTATACTCCCAACTTTCGTAAGCGGCTGTAAGGAATGATGTGCCCCGATAATATGAATAGAATGCACGAGCTTATCTCTAAAAATGAGTCGTAGGTATATTCAAAAGTTGAGCATTCATGAAACAGATAGATTGGATGACAGAGGATTCAACGTCTGCATGTCATACATGCTCAATCCACTCCTTAAAAATTGTAGGCAAAGTAAGTAATAAGAATGATAACCAATCATATTGATGAACTCTGATAGAAATATACTAAATGGTTAGTCTCAATACACTTTCCCCTGAGTGTATTGAACAATGAGTAAACTCCTTAAAAATTGATATTGTTATTACAAGTACTAGAAATGATTCCCCTTCATTTCTAAAATCACTGTAATGGAGAGAAGGTTTCCCCAGACCTTCTCTCTTTTTTTGTTTTTTAACCACTTGTCGTCCCCTTGATACCACATGTATCAAAACTATTCTCATAATCATCAAGCTCTGCTTTAATAGAATTAAAGAGAGGAGCGAGTGCTCATGAAAATCAATTCCTATTTTGATCCGACTTATCCTGAAGAATATGTTGATATCTACGCACACGAACATTCCAAAACAGTCGATGCGATTATCCAAGCTGCACAACAAACATCAACCATTCAAACTTTAACAGGCAAAGAAAATGATAAAACATACCGCTTCCCCATAGAAGATTTCCTCTACATCCGTTCAGAACAGCGCAAACTCTTCGCCTATACAACATCGCATCGTCTGCACATTCAACAGCGCTTTTATCAGCTAGAACAATCCTTGCCAAAGGATTTCATCAGAATCTCACAATCAGAAATCATTAACATGCATAATATTAAGCACTTAAGCTTAAGTAAAAACGGTATGATTCATATCGAAATGAAACATGGTGAAGCAACTTATTCCTCACGACGTTATTTAAAACAATTGAAAGCGAGGTTATTCCAATGAAACATATGATTAAACAATTATGTATCGGTTTTATGGTTGGCATAACGATAGGTATCACAATGTCTCTTATCTTCTCGTTTATTTTTGCGCAAGGTCAATACGAACCCTTATCACCCGTTTCAACAATGGGAATGTACTATCATACACATCTTTCTGAAGTGATGACCATGTTCGTATGTGTCATCATATGGGGATTAATTGGCGTACTCTTTACACTCGCTGAAATGATTTATTATAAAACAGATTGGAGCTTGCTTAAAACAACACTCGTCCATTTAGTACTCTGTTATGTTGGATTCTTACCGCTTGCGATGTTAGCTGGATGGTTCCCGCTCGATTTATTAAATATCTTGTTATTTACACTCATCTTCCTCTTCATCTACGGTATGATTTGGATCATCAACTATATTAAGAATAAACGCTTAGTCAATGAAATTAATCACAAACTCAAATAAATAAAAAGCTCTCGATAAAGGATTCACTGTATCAGTGTCTGCCTCATCGGGAGCTTAATTGATTTATGATTGTGTAGTTTCATTTTACTCAAGCTCATCAAAGAAAGCTTGGGCTGCTTTATTCACTTCTTTAAAGTCAATCCCTTGTGCTTGTGCCGCAAAAACACAGCCACAATAACATTGACGATAAATATTATAGTCTCGACACATTTCTAAAGAACGTTCATAGCCTTTATTCTTTTTGAAATCACTCGGTAAATAATTAACATCATATAATTTTTGAACTTCTGATCCTATTTCATTAATCAACTGCGCATTTTTCTTTGGCGATAATGTTAATGCGCTGCCGAAATAATCATAACCATATTTGACAGCCGCTTCTGCCACCATATCCAAACGCATTTCAAAACATGCCGTACAACGTAAGCCACCTTCTGGTTCATCTGTCACACCACGTTCTTTCGCCATCTTCATAAATTCATGCGGCTTGTAAGGGGCTTCGATATAGCGGACATTTGTCCCATTACGTTCATTGAAATCTTTAATAAATGCTTCTTGTACATACGCACGGCGTTCATATTCTTTCTTTGGATGAATATTCGGGTTCGCAAAATAAATCGCCACATCCGCATACTGTGTCAAAAACTCTAACACATACGTACTACAAGGCGCACAACAACTGTGCAATAAGATTTTAGGACGTTCCTCTGAGCGCTCCCATTGCTGTATCATTTTCTTTAAGACTCTATCGTAATTGATCTTTTGATTTTTCATCTTGGCTACAATGCCGTCCATTTCAATCATGGATGTCTTCGCTCCTTCTTAGTTGAGAATTTATATGTGCGTTTATTATAACGGAATTATCATAGATGTGCTATTACTCATGGTCTGATACGTTATTCTTCGGCATATTCAATGGAATCGTATAATGTGACGTGTCTTCCCAACCTTGGTGCTCAGTAAAGATTTCAAAGCCGCGTTTAAATGTTTCATCTATCGTATCTAATTCATCTAAATCACCGCGTTGTAACTCATAAACAAATTCTGTTAATTGTTTACTGAAATAAGCGCCTTCTGGTAATGTACCTTCATACGTAAAGTCAGCATCTACGAATGGATAAGGTAAAACAAAGAATGTAGGTCCTTCAAAGTTATCATCACCAAACCAGAAACCAAATTCTACAAAACGTTCATCGAAACAACCATATTCAATCACTTGGCGTGGTTTGAATGTTTCATGCATTTCGTTATACACCACTAATGTTGATACATCGAATGTTCCCCAGAATAAACCAGGACCTTCTACACGTGCACGTAAAGGGTGCACAAAGCGTTCTAATGCACGATTCGCATACTGAAAGAGTTGGATAGCTTTCACTGCTTTATCATGGTCATAATGGTGATGTTTCGTATCTTCATCAAATGGTGTTTTATCTGCCAATTCTTGAGGTTCTGGATTAATGTCGACTTCAATATCAAACTCTTTAACTGTTCCTGTGATTTGTTTGTAGTAGTCTTGAACTGTTTTGCCATCTTGTAGTGGGAAGGTTGTCATATCTTCATTCACACGCACTTCGATTTGGTCATCTAATACGTTCACGCTGATTGAGAAATATTTTTCACCAAAATACAACATCCCTGTCGTAAAGCCTTCAGGTGTAATATTTAAGACTACATGTTCCCATTGAGGTGCTTGATAAGCACACGCTAATTTATATTTACCTAGTATTTGCGCAATTAAATGTAATGTTTGATGCTCTTCTTTCCAATCTTGATACTTTAAGATTTCCATGGAAATACCTCCTCTTTTTCTTACCTCTACCCCTTTTTATCAGAGAAATGTAAAAGAAACCGCCGAAGCGGTTTCTAACTGTCATATCTATTCAACGACCATGTTATAGATTTACTTAACGATTAATACTGGCGTATTAGAACGTTTTGCGACTTTATGAGTCACATGGCCAAGTACGTGTTTAATTTCAATACGAGAACGTTTGTTACTCATCACAACGATATCATAATGATTTTTCTCTAACTCATCTAAAATTTCAATTGTCGGACTACCTGTTGTAAAGACAATTTCATAGTTCATGCCTTTATCTTCAAGGATTTGTATAAATGGTTTCATGTCGACTTCTTTTTCTTTTGTCACTTCTTCAAAGTGTTTGTTTTGATAGCGTACATAGTTTGCTAATTCAGTTTCAGAAATCACATGATACACAGTGATTTTGGCTTGATCATTTCCTCTTGTTAAAGCTTCTAATTGGTCTGGTACATTGTTGAACGCATTACCGAAATCATACGGTACTAAAATATTATTATACATACAACTTCACTTCTTTCTTGATAAAGTTTAGTATTAACCTATTCATTATTAATATACCCTAAGTTATTAATCTATAACGGAAACTTCCTATTTTGTGCATGAAAAAAACAGAAGATGCGAATAAACATCCTCTGTTATAAATTATGGCTTATAAATCTAAAGATTGGATATATGATTTGATTTCTTCTTTCATTTCATCATCTTTTAATGCATAAGCAATCGTCGTTTTAACGAAACCGATTTTCTCTCCAACATCAAAACGATGTCCCTCAAAATCATACGCAAACACTTCATCGTCATGATTCAAGCGTTCAATCGCATCTGTTAATTGAATTTCGCCGCCGCTGCCTTTATCTTGCGTAGATAAATAATCGAATATTTCAGGTGCTAAGACATAACGTCCCATAATCGCAAGGTTTGATGGTGCTGTCCCTGGCGCTGGTTTTTCGACGAATTTTTCCACTTCATACAAACGCCCATTTTGCTTCTCAGGTTTCACAATACCATAACGGTGTGTTTCCTTTTCTGGCACTGTTTGTACACCGATGACAGATTTGCCTGTTTCATCATAAACATCCATTAATTGTTTAATCGCTGGTGTATCAGACTCCACAATATCATCACCAAGTAACACAGCGAACGGTTCATTACCGATGAATTGTCTTGCTGTCCAAATCGCATGGCCTAAACCTTTTTGTTCACGCTGACGGACATAAAATACGTTGGCTAAGTGTGTAGAGCGTTGCACTTTCTCTAATAAATCTGTTTTGCCTTTTTCTCTTAAGTTGTTTTCAAGTTCAACTTGATTATCAAAGTGATCTTCAATGGCACGTTTGTGTTTACCTGTCACAATAATAATGTCTTCAATTCCTGCGCGATAGGCTTCTTCAACGATATATTGAATCGTCGGCTTATCTAAAATCGGCAACATTTCTTTCGGCATCGCTTTTGTTGCTGGTAGGAAACGTGTTCCTAGGCCTGCTGCGGGAATTACTGCTTTTTTAATCTTAGTCATACAATATCTCCTTTTTCATCAGGTGGTCTGAAATTATCAAGATTATACCTTGACTTATCTTTTAAACAGCCACATTTAAAACGTTCATCTCTTTATCTTCAAACTGTGATTTCATCACAAATTGTAACGTTTACATCACTGATAATATTAGGGTTTTATCGTGTAATAGTCAACTTTTAACAAAAGCACCTGATTTTCATCAGATGCTTAGTTGAGGTGTTATTTGATTAGACGAAAGGGAGGGATATCAGAGTTCCCTTCATCATCTTTTTGTGGTTTATTGTTAATGTCGTAGCGATGATTCGCAAGATCAATTAATTTTTGTTTATAGTCCTTACTATGAATAATCTCATCTAAAATACGTAGGACATCTTCATTTTTCATTTCTTCTACTTTACCGCGGTAGATTTTTTCATAAACTTGTTCTGGATGGATTTCGTCTTCATCAAGCAACTCTTCATATAACTTTTCACCAGGTCTGAGACCTGTGAATTTGATTTCAATGTCTCCATCTCTATAACCGCTTAAGCGAATTAGGTTTTTCGCAAGATCTACGATTTTAACAGGTTCTCCCATATCTAATACGAAGACTTCACCGCCATCCGCAATCGCACCTGCTTGTAATACCAGACGTGCTGCTTCAGGGATTGTCATAAAGTAACGTGTGATTTCAGGGTGTGTCACTGTAATTGGACCGCCCGCTTCAATTTGTTTCTTGAATAATGGGATAACAGAACCACGTGAACCTAATACATTACCGAATCTTACTGCCACAAAGTTCGTATGACTGTTTTCTTCATTCATACTTTGTACAATCATTTCAGCGGCACGTTTAGACGCACCCATCACATTCGGCGGATTCACTGCTTTATCTGTAGAAATCATAACGAACTTAGATACTCTCGCTTCTCGCGCTGCTTCAGCCACATTTTTCGTTCCGATTACGTTATTTTTAATCGCTTCACTTGGGTTATATTCCATCATCGGCACATGTTTATGTGCAGCTGCATGGTAAACCACATATGGTTGGTAATGACTGACGATTTTAAATAAGCGTGAACGGTCTTGAATATCAGCGATAACCGGTACGATATCAATTTGATCGCCGTATTGTTTTTGAAGTTCTTGGTGAATTAAGTAAATACTGTTTTCACCATGTCCTAACAAAATAATACGTGCGGGTGCAAAACGACACACTTGTCGACAAATTTCAGAACCGATTGAACCGCCGGCACCTGTAACCATAATCGTTTGATGTGTTAATTCTTTGGAAATCATTTCCATGTCCAACTCTACAGGATCACGTCCAAGTAAATCTTCAACTTC
This sequence comes from Staphylococcus sp. CWZ226, assembly GCF_018986355.1. Taxonomy (NCBI): domain Bacteria; kingdom Bacillati; phylum Bacillota; class Bacilli; order Caryophanales; family Staphylococcaceae; genus Staphylococcus; species Staphylococcus sp. CWZ226. The sequence goes on from NZ_JAHMSB010000003.1 coordinate 7,376, forward strand.
CACTTTCTTCAATTGGCTGACTTCTAATTTACCTGACATAACTTCTTCAATATTCGGCATTTTCAATACAGTCGCTTGTGTATTTTCACAAATACTATTGATTTCTCTTAAGCGCTGTTGTGTTAACGTTGGTATCGCAATAATGATATTTTTAATACGATATTTATTAACTAGATCTGGGATATCTTCAATAGTACCTTGAACTTTAACCCCTTCTGTAATCGTCAACTTTTGTTTCTTTGGATCATCATCCACGACTACAACAGGTTCCATGCCCATAGTCGGACGTTTCAACATTTGGTTAATCAACATTGAACCGCCTTCACCAGCACCGATAACTAATGTATTCTTACGTTTAACGCCTTTACGTACCAGTGTTCTTCTAAATAAACGCCATGATAAACGAGAGCCACCGATTAATAACACATGCATCATCCATGTGATGAAGTATAATCTCAAAAACGGACCTTCATGTGTAAAGAACGGTACGATTAAAACGGTCATGGCCATCGAACATGTGACCGCTTTAACTATGACAATCATTTCATTGACACTCGCATATTCCCAAGCCCGGTGGTATAAGTTGAATACACTGGCAAAGATGTGATGAGAAAACAGCAATACCAGTGATGATAAAATTAACAATGATAAAGAATAACCGCGGAAATACGGTTCAAGAATTAAATAACTCAAAAAGACAGAAAAAGCAACAATGATTGAATCAATAAACAATAGTAATATCAGTCGCTGCTGTCTTGCGGAAATTTTTGACACTTTATTTCACCTCAATTAATTGATCTCTGTTTACTCTCGGTGTAATGTTTATGTTATTTCTAAATGAAATGGAAAAGGTTGGGAAGCTTACCTGTCCCAACCCGCTGTTCCTCTCAGATTCTTGCTGCAAGACTTGCGCTTATCTTAGCGTTCAAAGTCATCTTGTGTTAAATCTTCTCGTTTTGTACGTCTACGTTGTTGTGTATGTTGTGTCTGATGTGTATTTGATTTTGAAGAACTTTTTGATTGATTTAAGAACTCTCGGATTAAGATTAAAATAACTGCGATAATAAAGCCTGCGACCAACCCTATAAATGCATTTTTAGCAATGCTTGATGAAATTTCTTTCACATCATCTTTGGATTTAGAAAGAATTTCAATACCGCCATCTGGTGATATTGCATTGACCTCTTCTTTAAGTACTTCAGCAGCAGTATCTGCGATTTTCACCGCATCTTTCTCACTATTAGCCGTTGCGGTAAAGTTCAATACTTGAGAATTCGGTTGGTTGTTCACTTCTACCTTTTCAGTGATGGATTTCGCATCTTCATCTTTTCCAATCTCTTCTGCCACTTTGCCTAAGACACGTGGGCTTTTCGCAATATCTGTATATGTAGCCACAATTTGAGAATCAGCTTGGTATTTCTCAGCCATCGTCAAATCGCCTTTATCACTTTTTTCAATCAATACTTGTGAAGTTGCTTCATATTTCGGTTGCGCTATAAGTGCTGTTAACAGCACGCTTAAAATCAGACCTGCAATAGGAAAAATAATCAACCACTTTAAGTAACGCTTGATTATCCTCCATACATTTGAAAAATCAAAACTATTATTTTCTTCCATATTGCTTCGTTACCTCCGTAATGCGGAAATTGAATGATACATGTCAGAAACGTTAAAGTTATTTTAACTTACACAACAAATTCCGACCGTTTGATAACCATTATAAAGGAAAACAAAATAAATTAATTCACATTAATTGAATTGTTGCATAAGTTTTACATGTAATTAACATTCTTAAATCGCAATTAACGACAGAAACAACAAAGTATACAATAAACCTAAAGAAACGCAAAAATAGCTTCATACTTGCTTAACATTAAATGCATTAAACATTGAAGTCACAAAAACAACTAAGATATGCATAAGCGTGCATGATCAAGTGTTAAATTAATTTTAGGTTAATGGAATAAAAAAATGCATCATTTGAAAATAACGCATGTCTACATGCGTGGTCATGAAGTTTAAGCAACTGTCTATTCTTACATAAACAGCCTAGCTTTTTCGTTGCGAGTTGGAGATGTTCTAAGATGAGGAATAAATAATCGCACTAAAATTTGTGCCTAAAACAAAAAAATCATTTCTATCATTATTATGATGACAAAATGTTTGTTAACAAGATTGATTATAATATACAACAAACTTAAAAGGCAATAGGCTTGACAATCCATTTTCAAAATTTTGTAAAGGTTCATACACATACTCAGTTTGTTTGAAACAAACAAAAAATGTAACACTGTTCAAATAATGTTCGAAATAACTTTTAAACTTTATATTGTAGTCATCTTCTTTTTAGTGTAAAATATCAATGATAATAGTTATCAATTAGTAATAAACGAGAGAGGTGTCCCGTATGGTAGACGCAGCAAACGCCAAAAAAGGTTTAACTTATAAAATCATCAACATGAACTTCGATAATACAATGCTAGCACATCGCTTAAGCGCACTTGGTTTTACAGTCGGAAGCAAAATTAAAGTACGTCAGAAATTCTTTATGAAAGGTCCATGCACATTAGAAATGGACGGACAATGTATCGGCATCAGACATTGTGATGCATGTAAAATCACATTGGAGCAAGCGCATGTCTAATACCTATTGTATTGTCGGCAATCCGAATGTCGGCAAAACCACACTGTTCAATGCCCTGACAGGTTCATATGAATATGTCGGCAACTGGAGCGGTGTGACCGTTGAAAAGAAAGTCGGTATTTTATCAGATAAGCAAGGAGATCTGGTCGATTTACCTGGTATTTATGACTTATTACCGATTTCGAAAGATGAAACAGTCGTGACAGATTATTTACTGCACGATGAGTTTTCAAAAATCATCAATATTGTCGACGCAGTACAATTAAAACGTAATTTATTATTAACGACACAATTGATGGAATTCGGGGCACCTTTATTACTTTGTTTAAATATGGGCGATGTCGCAGAGAAACGCGGCATCCAAATCAATCGTAATTTATTGATGCGTCGTTTGAAGTTGCCGATTTTGCCGATTGTGGCGAGAAGCGGCCAAGGTATCGATAGCATCTTAGAACTCTTGAAAGAAGAAACTTTATCTACATCACAACCATTGAAAATTCCATACGAGCATAAAGTCGAACACGCCTTATCTGAAATACAACATTATTTAAAACATCATTTAGAATTGCCTGAGAAACGCCATCGTTTTATCGCTGTTCAATATTTACTGGGCAATCCAGCCATTGAACACTATATCAGTGCACATCATCATGAAGATTTACGTCAAATCCGTAATCATCTTGCTGAACAATTAGATATTTCAATTGTGGATAGTATGCGCCGTTCACGTACTGAGTTTATCGATACACTTATTGAAGATGTCATTACGCATCAAGATAAGAAAAAACAATATTTGACTGACCGTATCGACAAAATTTTAACAAATAAGATTTTAGGTATCCCTATCTTCTTAGGTATCATGTGGCTGATTTTCCAAGCGACCTTCTCATGGATCGGTACCCCGCTGTCAGATAAATTAGATGAATTTATCGGCGGTACCTTTACAGATTGGGTCAACCAAGGAATGGATGCGATTGGACTCTTCCCATTCATGAAAGATTTGATTACAGATGGGATTATCGCAGGTGTCGGTGCTGTCTTAGTTTTCGTACCGCAAATCTTAATTCTATTCTTCTTTATTTCAGTATTAGAGGATTCAGGTTATATGGCACGTATTGCCTTGATTATGGATAAAGTCATGGAAGGCTTAGGTCTTAATGGTAAATCATTTATCCCAATGATTATCGGCTTTGGTTGTAATGTACCAGGTGTCATGGCAACGCGTTCTATTGAACAAGAGAAAGAGCGTTTAACGACGATTTTAATTACACCATTCATGTCATGTTCAGCGCGTTTACCTGTATACGCATTATTTGTAGGTGTTTTCTTCCAAACACACCAAGCACTCATCGTGTTAAGTTTATACGTGATTGGTATTGTCGTCGCATTAATTGTCAGCTTTGTGATGACAAAAACAATTTTGAAAAAGGAAAACTCAGTTTTTGTGATTGAATTACCACCTTATCGTTTACCATCAGCAAAAACACTTTGGCGTAGTACATGGGAAAAAGCAAAAGGCTTTGTGAAAAAAGCAGGTACATTTATCTTCGGTGGATCAGTCGTTATTTGGTTATTAAACTATGCAGGTCCAACTGGCTTTGGCGTTGATGTTGACCATAGTTTCTTACACTTAATCGGTGCAGCGATTGCGCCATTATTGATTCCATTAGGATTCAGTTCATGGCAAGCGGGTGCTACATTAATCCCTGGCTTCTTAGCTAAAGAAGTCGTTGTCAGCGCAATGGCGATTATTTACGCCGTAGACAGCCAAGGTTTAACAAATATGATTGCGAGTCATTTCACACCCGCATCAGCGTATGCGTTTATGTTATTTATCTTATTGTACATTCCATGCTTGTCCACTGTCGCAGCCATCAGAAAAGAAACAGTGTCTTGGAAATGGACGATTATCGCAACGCTTTATCCGATTGCGATTGCCTATCTCCTAGCATTTGTGTTCTACCAATCTAGCCAACTCTTTTTCTAGGAGGAATTATTTATGACACTACTCATTAATCTTGTCATCTTTTTATTGATATTTGGATATGCGGCCTTTACAATCGTCCGCTTCTTCAAAAAATCAAAACAAGGCAAATGCGCAGCTTGCGACATCAACAAAGGTTGTGGTCATTCAATGCCTAAAGAAATGAAAAAACATCAACAACATCACTCATCATAAATTTACTAACAGTAGACATACATCCTTTCATAGGGGTGTATGTCTTTTTTAGTCAACTACCTTTTATTATAAGATAGTTGACAAAGACTATAATCTATACTATCTTACATTATAAGTTAGTTAGTTTTTGCTGATGTAACGAGGTGACATATATGACAATTTCTAATCAAATTATGAAAGGTTTACTAGATGGTGCTATTTTAGCTTTAATCGCTCAAGGAGAAACTTATGGTTACGAAATCCTAGAAAAACTTAATGCACAACAATTTCCAGAAATCAGTGACGGCAGTATTTATCCTGTATTACTGCGTCTCAGTAAAAAAGGTTACATCCAAAGCGAAACGCGTAAATCAGATTCCGGTGGTCCTAAACGTAAATACTATACCATTACGCATGAAGGACAATCAGAGCTGAAACAATTCAAACAAAAGTGGCATGCGTTAAATCAAGGCATGAACAACCTATTAGGGAGTGACAAAGAATGTTAAATCAATCAGAAGAAACATTTTTACTGAAATTACGTATGACGTTGCTAGAGAGAGGTAAAGATGAAAACGTGGTAGAAGCAATTGAAGAAGAATTGCGCGATCATTTCCATGAAGCACACGCACATGGACATTCGACCAAAAGTATTACTGATCATTCTGTGGAGTCTTATATCAATCATATCTCACAAGAAGTCCCTCATGATCGTAAATGGGTACGTTTTTTAACTAAAACAATCACTATGGTGTTGTTACTTACTATTCTGCCCAGTTTCTTTTATGGTCAATTTAATTTGACTTTAGGCCTTATCATTCATTTAGCTATAGTGCTCTTAGTCGGCTTTTTAATTTGGAAGGTTATTAAAACAATAGTGATTAAATGGGGTTATGAAATCTTATCCAGAGACAAGACTCCTATTAAGCTTTATGTCGCTTGTTTCTTTTTAGGAATCATTGTCATGGGCCTTTTTGTCGCAAGTATATATTTCACATCACACTATCCTATTTATACGTTCATTACACTTTCAAGTCGTACAAGTTTAATTGTAGGTTGTGTGCTGATTGGCATCATTTTATGTATTACAGCACTGAAGAAAGAGTGGATGTTGATGATGGTCGCTTTACTTATTACGTTGCCTAACCTCATCACATTTATGATATTTGGTAATAACGAAAGCCAACAAGCTGTCACGACTGAAGTGGTTATCTTATTAATTTTGCTGGTTGTCTTTAATGTGGTGAATTTTATGATGTTCAGAAAAACGGATAAAGAAGCTGATGAAAGATAGTAATCAAAATAAACCTAAAGGCCGACAACCTTTAGGTTTATTTTTTATGCATAGCTATATTCATAAATTTTCTTGAGTCGACCGACTTCTACCGCACAGACGTGTTGATGTGTTAAATCTACGAGTGATAAACGTTTACCGTGTCCTGCGCCTGTATCGATATCAATCGTATGGTCTGCGACGTGAATGCGATGTTGTTTAACCCCTAATCGTTTCGTCGGTACATGACCATGTACGACACATTTTCCTTTAATTTTTCGCGATAATTTTGCGGGCGGTTCAAACCCAGATACTTCTTTTAATTTTTGTTTGGATAAACACTTCTTAGGGTTAACTCCTGCATGAACAAATAAGTAATCCCCAATATGTGCCATACTGTCGAATTGTTTTAAGACAGCTTTCCATTTGCGTTTCTCTTTTTCTTTTGACTTCATCCAGCGTACATCATGATTGCCTAATAAAACAATCGCACCTTCACGATGTAACTGTTGTACCATTTTAAGGGTCCCATCAGAATCAGGTCCATGATTGACATAATCCCCTAACAAAACCAGCTGATCACGTTTAGGATTATAATCTACATAAGCAAGTAAGGTTGCGAGTGCTTCTTTATGTCCATGAATATCTGATGAGACGAGTAATCTGCCTTTCATGATGATGCATGCCTCCTTTATCGTGTTCTCTCTATTTTGTTTGCTTGTTTTTAGTATAGCGAAAAACTGCCGAATTGTTTTTTAAATTTTTGTAAAGTTAGAAAGAGGTTGGGTGAAGCGGTGGTGTATCATTCAAGTTGATATAATAAACCAGACGATCTGTCCATTCCCCGTTCTCAAAAATAAATTGTGTTCTGGTACATTCATACTCAAAACCGCACTTCTTCAATAAGGCGATGGAGGCATGATTACCTGGATGTACATGGGCTTCTAGTCGATGATATTTTAAACGCTTAGCGATTTTAAATATGGCAGTAAAAGCTTCATACGCATAACCTTGACGCCAAAATTGATTATGAATCGCATAACCGCATTCTGCCCATTGAAAATGTTGACGTGCTAACGTTACTAAATTGAAGTTGCCGAGATGTACACCATCAGCTTTGCGAAATACACCAAAGACATAAGTATCATCTGATTGAATAAGCGCTTGTTGTTGTGCAATCAAACGCTGAAACCACGCTTTAGAGTAATGAGATATCTCTAAACAACCTTCATCAAAAGGACTTTGAGGCATGGCTCGACCTGCATAGCCTTTTACCCATTGCTCATAATCTTCTGTATTCATTGGTTTGACTTCTAACCGTTCTGTTGTTTCTGTTAAGTATTCAAACTGCATCTCTTCCCTCCTCTCTTCTAATCTGGATTATTCACATTCTTACGCTTTTTCATTCAAAAATGTTATATTTAAATTGAAATTAACTAAATAATAATTCTAAAAGGAGGTCATCCTATGTCATTCAAGGAATATGTAGAAGATGTTGTAGAAACAATCAAACATATGCGCTTTGGTTCTAAAAACGGTATTATCATGATTGTTTCTGCCATTGTGTTAAGTGCGATCACAACACCAATTATCGGTCTTCCATTAGGCGCTTGGATTGGTTACTATTTAGAGAAAAACGGTTAATAATTTTGATAGACGCTATGTAAAGAAATCCCTTGAGACACTTTATTAAAGTACTCAAGGGATTTTTATTTATTTTTGAAGTGCTAACAAGTCACTTGTGAGATGACGTGTAGCTTGATATGCTTGTTGGTAAATTTCAAAGTATGCTTCATACGTCTGATGACGTTTTAAATCAGGTTGGAACACTTTTGAATAATGAATAAAGGCTTCTGCACAATCTTTCAATGAATCATACCAACCTAAGCTGTATGCTGCTAACATTGCTGCACCCATACTTGGTCCTTCTTCATGTTTCAACTTATAGATTTCAGTGTTGAAGACATCTGCTTGAAGTTGGAGCCAGAAATCACTCTTAGCACCGCCACCTGTTGAGACAATCTTAGTCACATTGCGTCCAATACTACGCAAGTACACTAATGAATCATATAAAGAATACGTAATACCCTCTACCACTGCACGTCCAAAATCACCACGTGTATGATTGCCTGTAATACCAATAAAGCTGCCTCGAATTGACGCATCACCATGCGGTGTACGCTCTCCAACTAGATAAGGTGTAAAGATTAAACCGTGTGCTCCAATTTGAGAGGCTTCGACATCTTTCATTAAAGTGGTGAAATCATCTTCAGGATAAAATTCACGTTTAAACCAACTCAAACTATAGCCTGCACTTAACGTCACACCCATTAAATAGTTAACATCCGGTACCGCATGATTCATCAAATGAATTTTATGACCATAGCCTTCTGATTCTCCGACAGGTTCGCAAATTAATAACACACCTGATGTACCGATGCTACAAATCGCATCATCAGGATGAATCACGCCTGAGCCTAACGCTGCACATGCATTGTCTGCTCCGCCCGCAAAAACAGGTACAGGTTTATTAAGAGACAATTGTTGTTGTAACTCAGCTTTTAATACACCGACTTGTGCGTGTGATTCAACTAAGTCTGGATAAATATGGTCTGGAATATCAAACGAAGCACCTAACGCTTTATCCCATGCCTTAGTTTGTGCATTTAATAACATCGTTGCAGCCGCATCTGAATACTCTGTGTGCAATACACCTGTTAACGCAAAGCGTAAAAAGTCTTTCGGCAACATAAACGTATCAATTTGTTTAAATAAATCCGGTTCATGTTGTTGTACCCATAAGAGTTTAGTCAGTGTAAATCCTTCGACCACAGGATTACCAAGAACTTGATCACCATACTTCGCTTTGATTTGTTCACATTGAGGAGTCGTACGTGTATCGTTCCATAAAATTGCACGTCTTAATGGTTGACCTGCCTGATCTACAATAACAAGTCCATGCATTTGACCTGAAAATGAAAGACCTTCAATCGAAACATCTGATAATACTGGCTGTGCTAATAAATGATGGAGCCCATTTACTGCAGCTGCCACCCATTCTTCTGGTGCTTGTTCTGAATAACCTGGATAGTCGTGATAAAGTTTGAGCGGTTCACTTTGTGTGCCGAGTACATTGCCTAAGCGATCGACCGCAATCAGTTTAATTGCGCTCGTTCCTAAATCGATGCCGATTACCGCTTCTGTTGTCATGTAAATCATCCTTTCCAAACGATTAAATACGAGTATTTTGATGAATCAAGTATTACTTTTTATCTCATTAGTTATAGTATAGCGTTTTCATTTATATAAATATATATCCTTTATACTAAATTTATCTTTATTATGTATACATCGGTATGCTAGAAACCTCACATACCTTATTACTCAAAAAAGACACACGAGCAACGTTTGCTCGTGTGTCTTTGATTGATGTTATTAAGAATTCCATAAATCCGCTAAACCTTGGAATGATAAGAATCCTGTTACGATTGTTACGAGTACAGCAAGTACACCGAACATTAACATCCATGTTGGATGTTTGTAATCGCCGACAATTGATTTCTTCTTACTTGCGATTAAAATAACACCTAATGTAATCGGTAAGATTAAACCGTTCAACGCACCTGCGATGATTAATAATTTAACTGGTTTACCGATTAATAAGAATGTAATCGTTGAAACAACGATGAACACAATCACAATGATATTACTGCGTTTCATCAATGATTTGCTTAACGTTTTCAAGAATGTTGCACTTGTGTACGCTGAGCCGATTACTGATGATAAGGCAGCTGCGAATAATACGATACCGAAGATATTCTTACCAATTGGTCCAAGTGCGTGTTCGAATACTGATGCTGGCGGGTTTTCAGGGTTTAATGTCACACCTGTAACAACCACACCTAATACAGCTAAGAATAATAAACCACGCATGACACCTGTTGTTAAGATACCAGCAATCGCTGAATGGTTAACAAACGGAAGATAGTCTTTCCCTTTGATTCCTGAATCCAAGATTCTGTGTGCACCTGCGAATGTGATATAACCACCCACAGTACCACCAATTAATGTGATAATCGGTAATACTAAAGCACCTGGATGTTCAGGCATAACCATTTTCTCTGCAGCTTCTAAGTATGGTGGATTTGATTTCACCATTACATACGCTGTAATACCAATCATCATTACCCCTAAGATCATCGTTACGAAGTCCATCACTTTTTGACCGCTCTTACTAATGAATACGCCAATTGCTAAAATGGCTGTAATTGCGGCACCCCATTTTACATCAATACCGAAAATCGCATTTAAACCTAAACCGGCTCCTGCGACGTTACCGATATTGAAGGCCAGACCACCGATCGCAACTAAAATGGAAATGAAGGTCCCTAACCCTTTAACCATTTTGTTCGCGATTTCTTGTCCACGTAAGCCTGTCACAACCAAGATACGCCAAATATTGATTTGCGCTCCGATATCAATAATGATAGATAATAAGATCGCAAACGCGAAACTTGCGGCGAATTGTTGTGTGAAAACCGCTGTTTGTGTTAAGAACGCCGGACCGATGGCTGATGTCGCCATTAAGAAGACTGACCCTAATAACAGTCTCTTATGTTCCTTAGTGAACTGGAACTCCGGTTTGTTTTGTTTGTTTTCTCCCATAGATTAACCCCCTAATTTCGTAATCGAAATACCTTCTTTCGTTAGTCTTTCTCGTATTTTCGATACGAATTCCAATGCATGCGCGCCATCGCCATGCACACAAATTGTATCTGCTTTAAGCTCAATTTCTTTTCCTGTTTTCGCAATGACTTTGTTTTCTTTAACCATCTTCACAACCTGTTCAATCGCTTCATCCGTATCCGTTAACACAGCGTCAGCTTCTTTACGGCTTACTAGTTGACCGTTTTCTTCATAACGTCTGTCTGCGAATACTTCATTTGCGGCTTTCAAACCAACTGCTTCGGCTTCTGATACTAATAATGTATTAGATAAGCCCACTAAAATTAGTGATGGGTCCACGTCATATACTGCTTGTGCAATTGCGTGTGCAATATCTTTGTCACGCGCACCCATGTTATATAAGGCACCATGAGGTTTAACATGATTGATTTTGACATCGTGAATACGGCAAAACGCTGATAAAGCACCAATTTGGTATGCAACCAAGGTATAAATCTCATCAGGTGATAAATCCATATTACGGCGTCCGAAACCTTGAATATCATGGAAGCCTGGGTGTGCACCGATGCCCACACCGTTTTCTTTCGCAAGTTTCACAGTTTCATACATTACATTTTCATCACCTGCGTGGAATCCGCAGGCAATGTTTGCGGAGGTAATCAAAGGAATAATTTGGTGATCTCCACCGAATGAATAATTGCCGAATGCTTCGCCTAAATCACAATTCAAATCTATTTTCATGTTAAAGCAGCCCCCTTAGTAATTTGATGACGGTCTAAGAATTTAATATCGACATCTTTAGCATCACCATCAGCGTATGCTGGATATGATAATACCGCATACAAGAAATCAGCCGTTGTTGAGAAACCGTCAATGACCATTTCATCAAGTGTTGCTTTTAATTTCTCAATCGCATGCGTACGGTTTGCACCTTTGACAATCACTTTTGCGACAAGTGAATCATAGTAAGGTGACACGACATAACCTGGATACAATAATGAATCGACACGTACATTGAAACCTTGTGGTAAATGTAATGCTTTGACTTTACCTGGTGAAGGTTGGAATTTACGTTCTGGATTTTCTGCGTTGATACGTGCTTCAATCACGTGGCCAGTGAAGTGAATATCATCTTGGCTGAATGGCAGTTCTCCATGTTTCATTAAGTAAAGTTGTGCTTGTAATAAATCTCTGTCAGCACGCATTTCTGTGACAGTATGTTCTACTTGGATACGTGCGTTCATTTCGATGAAGTAATATGCATCATCAGTTACTAAGAACTCGATTGTACCCGCACTACGGTAATTAGATGCTTGCGCAACTTTAACCGCGTCTTCACAAATCTTTTGACGCTTTTCTTCTGATAGTGCTGCACATGGTGATTCTTCGATTAATTTTTGGTTTTTACGTTGTACTGAACAGTCACGTTCACCTAAGTGTACATAATTTTCTTTACCGTCACCGATAACTTGTACTTCTACGTGTTTCGCAACTGGAATAAATGCTTCAACGTAAATACGATCATCATCGAAGTATTTTTTACCTTCACTTTGTGCTTCTTTAAAAGCTTTCTCTAAATGTTCTGGTTCTTTAACGATACGGATACCTTTACCGCCACCGCCGCTTGCGGCTTTTAATACGACTGGATAACCGATATCTTTAGCAATTTCTTTAATTTCATCAACAGAATGTACCGCACCGATAGAACCTGGGATAATCGGCACATCGGCAGATTCAACTGTTTGACGTGCAGTGATTTTATCACCCATCATTTCCATCGTACGTTTTGTCGGTCCAATAAAGTAGATATCATTTTCTTCTACTTTTTGCGCAAAGTTAGGGCTTTCTGATAAGAAACCATAACCTGGATGGATTGCATTGGCACCTGTAATTTCTGCTGCTGCAATAATACGATTAATATTTAAATAGCTATCAAGCGGATTCGCTTCGCCAATACAAATGGCTTGGTCTGCTAAACTGACATGCAGACTCTTTTCGTCTCCTTTCGCATATACGGCTACTGTTTCAACGCCCACTTCACGGCAGGCACGAATAATACGTACAGCGATTTCTCCTCTATTCGCAATTAAACAACGATACATGATAATTTCTCACCCCTTTACTTAACTTCAATCAGTGCTTGGTCATATTCTACATTTGTGCCATGATCAACTAAGATATCTGTAACTTCGCCTTCTACTTCACTAGTTACTTCATTCATGACTTTCATTGCTTCGATATAACCGATAACATCGCCTTTTTTAACTTTGTCTCCGACTTTCACAATCGGTTCAGTTAATTCTTTTGTATCTTGCAAGAAGAATGTGCCGACCATTGGCGCATTCACTGTTTCACCAGATGCTTGGTTATCAGCTTGTGGTTCTTGAGCCGCTTCTGGTGCTGGATTAGATGTTGCTTGATTTTGAATTTGTGTTGCTGGTTGTGTTTGTTGCGGTGATGAAAAATCTAATTCAATTTCATGTGCCTCATCTTTATATTTGAACTTGTTCACCTTGTTCTCTTTAACTAAGTTAATTAAATCTTTGATTTCTTCTAATTTCATTTCTATTCATCCCCCTCTAGTAATTCGCTAATACGTTTTGATGTTGTTCTCATTTCCCTCATGTCAAACAACGGTTCTTTTTCTATTGCTTCTAATGAAGCTTCGAAACCTTTATTATAATCATCTAAATGTTGAATGGCTTCTTCCACAGTTACCCACTCAAAGTTCACTTTTTGACCGGGTTGTTTTTGTGCTAAGACACTTAAGTCTGACTGGCAGACTGTCGCAATCTTAGTGTAACCGCCGACTGTTTGTTTATCATTCATCAATACAATCGGGTTACCGTCATTCGGTACTTGTACACTGCCGAGTGCAACAGGTTCAGAAATAATATCTGCACTGTCAGTCGGCGGAATAGAAGCACCCTTCAAACGAAAGCCCATACGATCCGATTGTTCAGAAATCTCAAAAGGTTCTGACACTAACCCTTCATGGCTAGCATCAGGGAAGCTATCATATTGCGGGCCTTCCACAACTCTGATCGCATCTGTCCCTTCATGGATTAAATCTAAATCGCTCGTATAACCGACATGACGACGGTAATCATTATTATAATGAACCGGAATCATATCATCTTTTCTTAATGCACGGCCATGGAAACCACCCATTTTAGTACGTGTATGCGTCGCATAACTTCCTGCAACTTCAGGTACGTCAATCGGATGACCGAAGTGTAAATAACTTCTTGCGCCTTTAATTGCGGCGTTTAATGCGAGTACATCACCTTTATATACTTGTACAACCGTTTGGTGGGAAATCGGCTCACCATTCAATGTTGCTTTAAATTCTGCGCCTGTAATAACTACAGTATTATCTTCTAAGAATTGTAATGTCGGTCCGATAATAGTTGCTTCGATTGCTGGACCTTCATTACCGATTAATTGTGTACCTAAACGGTAACTATATCTATCTAATGCACCTGCACTAGAGAAGCCTTCTTTTTGGTAACCATAACGTCCGATATCTTGAATTGTTGAGAATAGTCCTGGTTTAATAATTCTAATGCTCATCTTGAACAGTCACCCATCTTTCTATATCAAAATCAGGATCGTTTTTCTGTGCGATAATCTCATCATACGTATCTTGTGAGATTTGATAGAATTCAATACGATCTCCCGCTTCATAAAGTGTCATTGGTTCACGGTCCAAGTCGAACACATCTAAAGGTGTACGTCCGATGATTTGCCAACCGCCTGGCGAATCTTGCGGATACAAACCAGTTTGGTTTTTCGCAATGCCGACAGAGCCAGCATCAATACGTACTCTTGGTTCATCCCTTCTTGGTGTATACAGACGCTCATCTAATCCACCAAGATATGGGAAACCAGGCATAAATCCTAGCATATAAATTAAATAAGTTGGTTCTGTATGTAATTGAATCACATCTTCAACTGTTAAATCATTAAGCTTAGCGACTTCTTCAATATCAGGTCCATATTTTCCTCCATAAATGACTGGAATACGTACCACTTTGGAGCTTTCTGACGTCTCAATATCACTTACATCGAGCGTATCAAGCTTCAAGTCTTCGATTAATGCTTTCGCATGAATCTTATGATCATCGAAGTGAATCATCACTGCACGATAAGACGGTACAATCTCTTTAATCGCTTCATGATCTTGGCGTTCCAAATAAACCACAAGTTGTTGTACTTTCTTGAATGTCTCAGGTGCAATCTGTGGTTCAAAGCGAACTAAGATAGCTTGTTCACTGATAATTTGGTAATCCATTGTTTTGCCTCCCCTTTGTGTTAGGTAATACTGAACATCTATCCAGACGTTCTTTCCTTTGTTTAAGAATGTGACTGCACAAACTGAAACTCAGCTTCAGCTCGGGCAGTCTTTATATGTTTAACACTGTTATCTCTTCAGTTGTTAAGATACTTTTGAAAATTGTAACCGTTTTAAAAACGGCCAACAAATTTAATTATAACATTTATGCCCCATCCGTATCGATTAACTTGGGTATTAAAATCACAACTCAAATTCTATAAGAAATTTTAATAATATGAAATCATGCCTTTTATCGCCATTTTCATAAGTTTTCTGACAATTTAGATGAAAACCTTTTCATGCGTATTGTTTTAATATAATACATTTGTTGCCTAAGTAAAAGACTTTTTTTGCTATAATTTTACACTTCTAATTGTGTTTAATTTAATATCCAATGGTACAACAGGGTTTAGACGATATTACAATCCTATTAAATTTCTGATTTTATTTGTCAGAAATACGATTATCCTAGGAATCTGAAGATTTCTTTATCATAAAGTTTAAAGATTTTGATGAAAATAAAGTGCGCGATATAAGCAACCGTAAATGGAACGACAAAGAATGCGGTGATAATCAAGACTAATTTCAACCAAACTTCATCAACATGCATAAATCTAAAGGCATTAATCGGTCCGACCATACCGATAATACCGAAACCT
The DNA here is from genome assembly GCF_018986355.1 of Staphylococcus sp. CWZ226. Lineage (NCBI taxonomy): Bacteria > Bacillati > Bacillota > Bacilli > Caryophanales > Staphylococcaceae > Staphylococcus > Staphylococcus sp. CWZ226. The sequence goes on from NZ_JAHMSB010000003.1 coordinate 23,132, forward strand.
GCAGACTCTTTTGTTCCGCCAATACCGATAAAACTTGCCACAAAACCTGAAATGGCTGCGGTAACTGTAATCGGTACTAACATCACAGGATATTTAACCATATTTGGAAGCATCATCTTAACACCGCCTAGTAAAATTGTGGCAGGAACACCGAGACGGTTTACAGTGATTGTCCCAAAGACTAATGTTGCTTCAGCTGCTGTAATACCGATTGATGCTGCACCAGCTGCTAGACCGCTGATACCGATGGCCATAGATGTTGCTACTGTGGAAATCGGTGAAATGATGATCATACTATAAGCAATCGCAATCAGCATACACATTAACACTGGCTGCATCTCTGTAAAGGTATTAATGATATGTCCAATACCTGTAGTGACTAATTTTACGTATGGCAAAGTATGTAATGTAATAAAACCCGTAATAACTGCTACAAAAGTAGGTAAAATGATTAAATTCAAGCTTCCGAAGCGTTCACCTATGAATAAAATTAAAAGTGAGGCGATTGAAGCTGCTAACATCGTATTGATCAAGTCACCAATACCTGTGATTACCCATGCACCATTTTTAAATTGCGCTGCCCCACTTCCGATAAATGAAGCTGCCGCAACAACCGCAATGCCAAGCGGTGTGAATTTAAAGCGATGTGCGACTAATGCACCAACCAACATCGGCACCGTAAATTGAATGGCTGTTGCTACTTGTAATAGAACACCTGCTGATTTAGAGTACGGTGATAATGCTTTTAAAATTTCCCCTAATACCGCATGCGGTACGAGTCCTGCGATAATTGCGAATGCGACCCCGTTTAATACGTTATAAAAAAATGTACCCACCGACACCTTGGTACCTGGTCTTGTCATAGTTCCTCCCATATATTCTCCTCCGTTTTCTGTGTTGTTAATTATGTTTGTAATATTCTGATAATTCTAATATTTAAAATACTTAAAGTCAATATCTGCTCGAATTTAATAATGGTTTTAAGAACATATAATAGTAAGAAACCACTAAAATGGTAGAATGAATTATCTTATAACCCTTTCTAAATAAGCTGTCTTTTGTATCACAATAAAAAAGAGACAGAAACCACACATATGATTACTGTCTCATTAATGTATTAATCGATAAATTTAAAGATTTCTTCATCATAAATTTTAAAAATTTTACTATAAACAAAGTGCGCGATAAACGCAGTAATAAATGGAACGATAAAGAATGCGACTGCACAAAGTATCGCTTTAAGCCAGAAGTCCCCGTAATCTAAAAATCTGAACGCATTGATCGGTCCAACTAAACCGATGATACCGAAACCAGCTGATTCTTTCGTTCCTCCAATACCGATTAAACTTGCCACAAAGCCGGTTACTGCCGCAGTCGTAGTAATAGGTAGGAAAATAATCGGATGACGTACTAAGTTCGGCAACATCATTTTAACGCCACCTAAAAAGATTGTCATCGGTACACCTAAACGATTAACGCGCAATGTTCCGATTGTTAATACTGCTTCTACTGCCGCTATACCGATAGAAGCTGAACCTGCAGCCAATCCTTCAATACCGATTGCCATGGATAATGCGGCAGTTGAAATTGGCGAAATAACAATTGATGCATAAACTAATGAAATCAAAATACACATCGGTATCGGTTGTAATTCAGTAAAACTGTTGACCATATTACCGATGGCTGTTGTGACGAGTTTGACATAAGGTAGTGTATGCAATGCGATGAAACCTGTACTTACTGCCACAAATGTTGGTAATATAATCAAGTTCAAGCTGCCAAAACGTTCACCAATAAACAAAATCATAAGTGAAGCGATTGCAGCTGCGAACATAGTGTTGATTAAGTCACCAATACCTGTGATAACCCATGCATTATGTTTAAAGACGACAGCGCCACTACCGATAAAGGAAGCCGCTGAAACTACCGCGATACCTAAAGGTGTAAATTTAAAACGATACGCAACTAACGCACCGATTAAACAAGGCACCGCAAATTGAATAGCCGTCGTAACGTGTAGTAATTGAGTAAAGACTGGATTGAATGGGACAAGTGCTTTTAAGATTTCTCCTAAAATCGCATTCGGGATTAAACCTGCTACGATACCAATCGCAACCCCATTTAATAAGTTAAAAAGAAAATATTTGGGACCTATCTTGGTCCCTGGATGTGTGGGTGAAGTATGATTCATCGCTGTGTGTTCCATAAAAAGACTCCTCTCGTGATGCAAAAGACCTGATGTTTTCGTAATTTTCAGAATTATTGTATGCCTATCATTAAAGTATGTCAATGACAGAAAATAGAAAAAAGCAGCCGAAGCTGCTTAAAAATTACAGAGTACTGAACTATTCACTTTTACGTTTTCTACTAGCCATAACAGTTACCATACCTATTAATGAAATACACAAGCCAAAGATTACTAATACAAGATTTATTTCAGCTTCACCGGCTGCTGGTAATTCTTGTGATTGAGATGCATCAATTGATCTTGCTTCTGAAATTAATGCAGCAACTTTTTCATTATATTCAGTCGTAGACATTTTACCTGTATCTTTCAGATGTGTTAATTGAACTAACTTAGTTTGGTAAGGTTCATCTAATTTGATATTTTCAAATCCGATATTTGCCCATCCGTCACCGTCTGGATCCAATTCATCAGAAACTACTTCACCCGTAACTGCTTTAGCTGCTTGCGCTTCTGCACCTTTCACAATGTCTTCAATTCCAGTAAAAATTAATGCTACCGCAACTAACGTTGTTAAAAAGATACCGATTTTTCTCATTATAGGCCTCCTAAGTTTATCTAGTTTACTCATCTTTAACGTAACCAAACTTGCCTTCTTTAAAAACCCTATTTACAGTAACTAAACAAACTTTGCGGAATGTTCGTAAATGAAATAGAGGTGGCTCATTTTTTCACTGTCTCATCGAACAATGCAAAAATTTATTAACAAAGAAACTGACATGGATGCACTAATCCCCTCACTACTACGAATAGCGAGGGAATTTTTAAATATGATTATAAACTTCTATTTATCGTTTTATTCATGATTACTATATTATTAATGTGCTTGTACTTTTCCTTTTTCTTTTAGCATCAATGCTGCTACTAAACCAACCACAAGTAATAGCGCTGCTAAATAGAACCCAATGGCCATTGAACCTGTAAGATCGGTTAAGAAGCCTGTAATGTATGGGGCTAAGATTGAAGCGGTCATTCCGATGAAGTTATAAACACTGAATGATGTACCTAATGCACTTTTAGGCGCATTATCCGCAACAACAGCAATTAAAACTGGGTTTGTACTGATTTTACCAACAATTCCATAGCCGATTAATGCAATATATAGAATGACTAAGTTATCGAAAAATACAATAGATGCTGTAAAAATAAACGCTAACGGTAACATAATCATTAATACTGGTTTTCTTCTTCCTAACTTATCTGATAACCAACTAAAGAATAAAGAGCCTGGAATAGCTGCCCAAGGTACGAGTGATGCAACAAAAGCTACCTGTGCACCATTGATACCTCTTTCTGATTCTAAGTAATACGGTAACCAAGTAATAATCATAAAGAATCCATAAATGGAACAGAAGATAATAATATAAGCTAGAATTAGATTTCGATTTTTAAATAAACTAGACATTTTAAATGGCGCTATATTTTCGTCTTGCTGCACTTGTTTACGTGGGCGTTCTTTAATAATACGATACATTAAAAACGCGATGATAAGTATCGGTACTGCCATAATATAAAATGGTATTCTCCAGCTCATTCCCATCTCAGAAACTGAAATACTCGAGATAAAATAACCGATTGATGTTCCAAAAGCCATACCACTATTAATTAAAGCACTGCCTAAAGTGATATTTTTTTCTGGTATAGCTTCTGACGAAAGTGCATATTGTGGACCATAGAACATACCTTGTGCTAAACCTACAATCACCCATGCGATAACAAATAAGAAATAGCTAGGCATCAAACCTGTAATAACCATAAAGATACCAAAAACTAAAAAACTAGGTACTAATATTTTCTTTCGACCTATTTTATCCCCCATGATACCTGAAGGAATTTGTGTAACGGTATAACCAATAAAGAACAAACTCATTATTAATCCTAATTGAGCATTATCTAAGGTAAATTCAGCTTTAATATTACCCATAATCGGATTTAATATTGTGCGTGCTGCATAAATAACTAACCAACCTAATGTAAAGACTGCAACAAGTTTTATCCAATATCGATTACTAACTTGATTTGCTTTGTTGTTATTCATAATGATCGCTCCTTTAAAATTACTTTCAATTTAAGCTTACCGAACATAAAAAAGGCGAACATTGGCAAAAATTCCAATTTTCACACGACCTTTTGACTACTTTAAACAATTTTAATTTTTATGAATAACAATGCTACTTAATTCTCATTCTTTTTATTAAAAACCAATAATTTTCACACTTCCGTCATACAATTTTCAAAATATGACAAACATTTGTCCTTTCATCTATTTAAAAATCTGTAATAATATAATGTAGCTTTTATATAAAGCGAAATCATTATATTTTATATAGATAAAGAGGTAAATTATGAAACCCAACACATTTAATCCTATGCAGCGATTACACTTTTACGCTGCGGTCTTTATTACGCCTTTATTAATTACTTTGACTTTGTCAGGTATTGCTTATCTTTTCTTCCCTGAAGTTGAAAATCAATTGTATAAGCACGAATTCTATGGTCAAAGCGAACATACAAAACAACAATCTATGACCGATGCGATTAAACAAATCGAAAAAGAACATCCTGGTTACACTATCAATAAAGTCAGTGTGATGGAGTCACCTTACAATAACCGCATCACAATTGGTGATATGGAAGGTAATTCTTACTATATTTTTCTAGACAATCATAACCAAATTGTCGATCAACAAAATGCGAAATACACCTATTCCAATATGGTCAGAAGTATACATAGTTCCCTTTCGACTGAAAATACTGCGATTAACTACTTAGTTGAATTAACCGCATGTTGGACTGTTTTTATGATATTATCTGGTATTTATATGTTAGTACGTAAAAAGTTATTAAAATCTAACAACAAAGTACTCAAATTCCAAAAATGGCATGCGATTGTCGGATTAATAATCGCCATTCCGATGTTAATCTTAGTCTTTACAGGCTTACCTTGGTCTGGCTTCATGGGTGCTAAAATCAATCAGATTTCAACTGCGTACCCACAATTAGGACAAACTCAACTCGTCGCAAATCCACCTAAATCAGAAGCCAATGAAATTCCATGGGCTTTAAGACAAAAAGCAGCACCACAATCAGAAGGTGGCGGGCATCACGGTAGTATGGCGATGCCGATGACAAATATTCCCGGTCAATTATCTTTGGATAAAGTGATTCACAACGCTGAAAAGCAAGGTTTAACACGTCCTTTTGCGATTGTTTATCCAACCAGTCCTGATGGTTCCTTTACGCTATCTAAAGCCAGCAATAGTGGTGTAACCGGCTTTGATGTCGCACCTGAAAAAGAAACCACACGTTATATGGACCAATATACTGGTAAACAATTAGGTAAAGTGGATTATCAAGATTACGGTATCCTAGCGAAATGGTTAACTTGGGGCATTTCGCTTCACGAAGGCCACCTCTTCGGTATGGCTAACAAAATTATTAACTTACTCGTATGTATCGCCTTTTTAGGCGGAATCATCTTTGGTTTCATGTCTTGGTTTAGACGCTTAAAACACATGAAACAAGCTGAAATGCTACCAAGACGTGTGAAAAAGCCGATGTCTATTTCACTTATAATTACTTTGATTATCTTAGGAGTTTTAATGCCTTTATTCGGCTTCTCACTCATTATCGTCTTTATTATAGAAACACTCTTATACTTGAAAGATAAGCGAAATAAACAATTGAATTAATCAACAGAAACAAACAGCGCAACCCTGGGAGGTTGCGCTGTTTTTATATAGTAGGCTTTGTTTATATACTTACATATTGGATTTTGGGAGTAATTATTATTTAATATTTTAATGTTCAGTGAGTTTCAATCATTGGCTTACTTTGTTTTATAGTAGAAATCTGGAATATTTGCCCAACGCTCTTTGAAGTAGAACGCTACAGATTTTGGTTTACGATCTCTTGTGAAGATACCTTTACGGTTACCTTGGACACGAATATGGCCTGTACTTGTTTCGAAGTCAGCGAAGTTCCAAGTTTGTTCCCCGATAAACTGTGGATATTGGTCTACGATTTCATGGTTAGCTTCGTAATATTTCACTTGGTATTCTTCTGTGAACATAATGTCATCGATTGCGTGTAATCCAGCTACAGTATCTGCACCGTATTCTGTAAACATAATTGGCTTATTCGGTTGTACTTTAGACCAGCCATCCATTTCTTTCTTCAATGATGCTTTCGCTGCTCTTAAATCACCTTGGTCTACATACCAACCATAATATCTGTTCAAGCAAAGTACATCGACTAAATCTTGAACTTGACAGTTATCAGGTTGCGAGAACATGATTGTTACGATTGTCATTGGACGATCTTGTGGGTCTAAGTCTCTTGCCAGTTGTACAAGCGGTTCGAAATATTCTTTCGCACCTTTAGCATCTGATTCTGGTTCGTTAGCGATAGACCACATTACAACACATGCATGGTTTTTATCACGTGCGATTAATTCACGAATCACTTGTTCATGCGCTTCTTTTGTTTTAATGTCTTTCCATGTATCAATAGGATTATTTGATTTACCTAAGTGTACTAAGAAGTTCAAGTGAACCCCTACTGCAGTAGTTTCATCAATTACTACAATACCTTGTTCATCCGCAAGACGCATCATTTCTTCTGAATAAGGATAGTGCGCTGTTCTGAATGAGTTCGCATTGATCCACTTCATTAAGTTCAAGTCCATAACATTTGCGTTTTCATTATAGCCTCTACCATTAATAGGTGTATCTTCATGTTTACCGAATCCTTTGAAGTAGAATGGTTTGTTGTTGATTAAGAATTGACCATCTTTCACTTCAACAGAGCGGATACCTACACGTTCTGTATACGTATCAACCACTTCACCATTGTCGAATAATGTTACTTTTAAGTTATATAAATATGCGTTTAACGGTTCCCATAGACGTGGATTTTCTACTTTGATGTCACCTTGTACACCTGTGGCTGAACCTACGATTGTACCTTCTTCATCTAATAATTCAACACGTATCTCTTCCACATCACCGACAACCTCAGTTTCATAACGAATTGTCGCATTGTCACCTTCAACCTTAGGCACCACTGTAATATCTTCTACATATTTATGTGGTGTTGTGTAGATTTTAACCGGACGGTGTAAGCCAGAATAGTTAAAGAAGTCGAAGTTTGGTGTGTTCTTTCTGATTAAGTTGCCATCTTCATCTGTAAACTCTTCATAGTTACCTACAGGTAGTGTTGAGTGATCTAAAATGTTGTTTACTGACACAGTTAAACGGTGGCTGCCTGCTCCAACTTTATCTGTAATATCTACTTCAAATGGTAAGAAACCACCTTTATGAGATACAACTTCTTCACCATCAATATATACAATCGCTTCATGTGTAGCTGATCCGAAACGTAAAACTAAACGCTCGTCACGTAATGCTTTTGGTACGATAAAGTCTCTTTCGTAAAAGACAGTACCCACATGGTTACGAATCTCACTAATCGCACCTTGCTCGTTATATGAACCTGGGACACTCATCACTAAATCAGTATCTAATGGTTGTGTCGCATCTAACTTTTCATTCGCATGTTCTAATCGGAATTTCCAAGTGCCATTTAAATCAATAATATTTCTTGTTTCTGTTGTAATTGGATATAACATATCATTCTCTCCTTCATTTATTATACGCCTGAATATGCATTGAACCCGCCATCAACTGGTAATACTACGCCGTCCACAAAGCTTGATGAACGGTAATCGACTAAGAAGAATAATGCACCGATTAATTCTTCTGGTTTACCAAAACGATGTAAAGGTGTCGCATTCAAGATTTTTTCTGCACGTGCTGAATAACTGCCATCTTCTTTAATTAATAACTTTTCATTTTGAGATGTCACTAAGAACCCTGGCGCAATCGCATTAACACGTACGCCTGTATCAGCAAGGTAAACACTTAACCATTGCGTGAAGTTGCTGACAGCTGCTTTTGCTCCACTGTATGCTGGAATCTTAGTTAATGGTGTAAATGCGTTCATTGATGAAATGTTGATGATTGTTGCTTCTTTGTTATCAATCATGTCTTGCGCAAAGACTTGTGATGGAATGAACGTACCTAAGAAGTTCAAGTCGAACACAAAACCAACACTTGCTTCATCCAATTCAAAGAACGTCTGCATTTGATCTTTATTATCTTTATCAAAATGTTCATCATCCGTTGTACCTTTAGGATGGTTACCGCCTGCACCATTAATTAACACATCCACTTTGCCAAATGCTTCATGGATTTTTGTTTTTGCTTGTTCCATCTGTGCTTTATCTGTAACGCTTGCTGAAATGAAAAGTGCTTTACCGCCCGCTTCTTCAATCTCACGTACAACTTGTGCACCTGTCTCATCATTCAACCCAATAATCGCAATATTAGCACCGACTTGAGCTAATGATTTCGACATCGCTGAGCCGATGACACCATTACCACCAGTCACTACTACTGTTTTATTGTTCAAATCAATTTCGTATGGAATCATATGCTCACTCCTTACCTTTACTTACTGCTTCATAAAGTCCGATTAAATATGTCGCACCTAGTGCTCTGTCATATAAACCGTAACCTGGTTTACCTGTTTCGCCCCAAATCATACGGCCATGGTCTGGACGTACAGGACCTTCATAACCAAAGTCATGCATAGCTTTAACAATTTCATACATATCTAAAGAACCTTTATCTGAAGGGTGTGCAGACTCTTCAAATGAATGTGTACCTGTATGTTTGATATTACGCGCATGCACGAAGTGTACGCGGTCTTTTTTACCGAAGTAACGTAACATTTCAGGGAAATCATTGTTTTTATCACAGCCTAATGAACCTGAACACATTGTTAAACCGTTTGATTTTGAATCATATAGATTAATGAAGCGTTCTAAGTTTTCTTTATTTGTGATGATTCGTGGTAAGCCGAAAATATTCCATGGTGGATCATCCGGATGAATCGCCATTAAAATATCTTCCTCTTCAGCTACAGGGATAATTTTATTAATAAAGTAAGACAAGTTTTCCCATAGCTTTTCTTCATCAACAGATTCATAAGCTTTAAATAAATCTGCTAAATCATCTTTCGTATAACTTGAATCCCAACCAGGTAATGAAAGTTCCCCGCTTAATGGATCCATCTTTTTGATATGGTCTTCGTTATAGATTAAAGCAGTTGAACCATCGTCTAAACGATATTCTAAGTCTGAACGCGTCCAATCAAACACTGGCATAAAATTATAGCACACAACTTTAATTCCTGCTTTGCTTAAATTACGTAATGTTTGTTGGTAGTTTTCAATATACTTGTCACGTGTAGGACGTCCTAACTTAATATCTTCATGTACTGGTACACTTTCAATCACAGATAACTCTAAACCAGCATCTTCTATCTCTTTCTTTAGTGCTTCGATTTTATCTAATGGCCAAACTTCACCAACAGGTACATCATAAATTGCGCTGACAATCCCTTCCATACCAGGAATTTGACGAATGTACTCTAAACTAATTGGATCTTCTTTACCATACCAACGAAATGTCATCTTCATTGATTATTCTCCTCCTTAATTAATCCAAAGTAATGATAAGCATTGTTGTAACAAATGCCTTTAATTAATTTTTCTAATAATGATGGTTCATCTGGAATTTCTCCATTTTCAACCATCTCTCCGATATATGTGCATAGAATGCGACGGAAGTATTCATGTCGTGCGTATGAGATAAAGCTTCTTGAGTCAGTCAACATACCTACAAAGTGCATCAGCATACCTTGATCAGCTAGTGATGACATTTGTCTCAACATGCCGCGTTTTGTATCGTTGAACCACCAGCCAGCACCGTGTTGGATTTTACTCGCAATACCTGGCTCTGTTTGGAAGTTCGCAATTGTTGAACCTACAACGTCGTTATAATTTGGGTTCAAGTTGTAAAGAATCGTTTTTGGTAAGTGATCTTCACGTTCCATCATGTCTAGTAAATGGTTCAAGTTATAGGCTAAGTTCGTTTGATCGTTAATTGAATCAAAACCTGTGTCTGGACCTAGCTTTTCAAATGCTCTCGTATTGTTATTTCTGATCGCACCGAAGTGAATTTGCATTGTCCATCCTTTGTCAGCGTATGCTTTGCTTAACTCATTTAAGACGAATGTGATAAATTGTGCTTTTTCAAAATCAGAAACCGTTTCTTTGCTTAATGCTTTTCTGAAGATGTCCGTGATTTCTTCTGATGTGAAACCTTCATAATCAATTCGTTCCAAACCATGGTCAGCTAATCTGCCGCCTTTGCTGTGGAAGTAATCGATACGTTGTTTCAAACTGTCAATGAAGCTTTCAACACTTTGAATCGGTTGAGTAATCTCAGCTAGTTTTTCAACAAAATCTAAGAAATCTTGTGAACCGATTTTAAATGCTGCATCAGGTCTGAATGCTGGTAAAACTGCTGTTTTGAAATCAGATTGGGCTTTAATTTCATCATGATAATGTAAATCATCTGTTGGATTATCTGTCGTACAAATCAAATTAACTTTTGATTCTTTAATTAAAGATTGCGTTGTCACATGATTGTCTTTCAGATATTGATTCACACGCTCATAAATTTCTTCTGCGTTATCTTCAGTTAATAAATCATAGACACCGAAGTACATCGCAAGTTCTAATTGTGACCAGTGATACACTGGGTTGCCGACTGCGTTTTGAAGTGCTTGTGCCCATTTGACAAACTTTTCTTTTTTGTCCGCATCTCCAGTGATGTAATGTTCTTCGATACCTTGAGCACGCATAACTCTCCATTTATAATGATCGCCGCTCAACCATAAATCTGTAATGTTATCAAAGTGATGATCCTCACTGATTTGTTTAGGGTCTAAATGACAATGGTAGTCATAAATTGGCATGTCTTTTGCATAATCTTCATAAAGTTGTACTGCTTTATCATTGTGTAACATAAAAGTTTCATTGATAAATGCCATAGTATATACGCTCCTTTTAAATTTCTTCTCTTAACGCTAATTCTTTTACAATTTGTTCATGTCGTTTATCTGTTAATTTATAGAATATTCCGAAGACAATTACCGCAATTAAACTGATAACAGCAGGTACGACAAAGTATAAAAGTCCTAACCCCTGTAATGTATCGGCAGTTTGCTCGACATTCGGTTGATAACCAATAAACGTTAGTGCTATACCTGGAATAAATCCAGCTAAAGCTTGTGATACTTTACGTGTGAAGCTGTAGCTTGAATAAATAATCCCCTCAGTACGAACTCCTGATTTCCATTGTCCGTATTCTACAACGTCTGCGATAAATGCCCATGTAACTGTATTAGGAATCACTAGGAAGAACATGCCTAATGTACTAAAGATTAAGAAGGTTACAACGTTCTCTCCAAAGAATGCATAGTTTAACATTTCACAAATGATAAAGCCTACAACACCAATAATCGCAGTCATTTTTTTACCAAACTTCTTACTTAAAACAGTTGTAAGATATAATGCTGGAATCAGTGCGATAAAGTTGAACAAGCTAACAATGCCTACTAAATTAACTTCGCCAAGTACATATTGGAAGTAATACAATTGTGTAGATTGCTTTAAGAACATGGCTGTAATTGTTAGTAATGTATAGAAGGCAAGCACTGCGAATGCTCCGTTTTTCAATAAGTTTTTAAACGCAATTCTACTTTGTCCTTTTGTATCAGGGGGTTCTACTGTAAAGCGTTCTTTAACACCTTTATAACAAATGATGTGGAAAATCACACCAATTGCCGCAAGTACACCTACAACAACTGGGAACCCAATTGCTTGATTAGGGAATTGGCTTACCATAGGTAAAACAATGATACCTGTAATGAACAACGCACCTTGTGACCCCATATTTCTGAACACTGAAAGTTGTGTACGGTCATCTGCGTTTACTGTCATAGATGCAGAAAGTGAACCATAAGGAATATTAACAATTGAATAAGCCATACTGAATATCATATAAGTTGCGAATGCCCATATCACTTTACCGGTATAATCTAAATTCGGGGTGATAAAGGTCATTACTGTCATAATTGCTAAAGGTACTGTCCCAAATAAGATATATGGTCTGAACTTACCTCTTGGACCAATATTTTTACGTGAATCTACATAAGATCCGACACCTGTATCGACAAAAGCGTCAAATATTTTTGAAATTAGGAATACTAAACCTGCATACGTTGCTGATATTCCTAAAACATCTGTATAGAACTTAAGTAAGTAGATTTGACCTAAGTCAAACATCATTCCGTTACCTAAGTCACCAAATCCATAAGCAATTTTCTCTTTGAGCGGTAATTTCGGCTTTTCTATCGCTTTAAATGTTTCAACTTTTTCCTCTTGTCGTTTTGTCATCGTTTCCATAGCATGACCTCTTTTCTAGCGTTTAATATCCGCTGAATCTGTAATTTGGAAAATTGTTTCAACATCCGCTGTATGATAATCACCATGGATGGCGTGCTTATACAACATATTGTTAATCGCAAATTGAACTGTCGTTCTCAAATCCCAATTTTCCATTAATCCATAAATAATCCCTGTGCTGAATGCGTCACCAGTACCGACGCGGTCTAAAATATCTGAATCAAATTGTGCTGTCTGTTCTATATGGTTTCTATGTGATATAAAACCTTGTAAGCGGTTTCTTGAGTTCGTAAAATTTTTTCTTTGTGTAAAAGCAATGTATTCAATGTCATAGCGTTCGTGTATTTCAGCTAAATATGGTTTTAATGTTTCAATCGAAGCTAATCTATCTAAGCCATCCTTTTTATCCGTTCCATCTTCATTTGTAAGTGATAAAGGTTCATAACCAAAGATTAAATCAACATAAGGTAACAACTCAGACATCGCCTCACGTGCTGTTTCAAAAGACCATAATGCTGCGCGGAAGTTTAAATCACAACTTACAAATAAGCCTTGTGATTTTGCGGCTTTTGCGGCTTGTAACGTAACCTTAAACAACTGTTCATTCAATGCAGGTGTAATACCTGTAAAGTGGAACCACTGTTGATTTTTAAAAGCTGCTTCAAAATCAATTGACGTTGTATCCAACTGTGAAAATACTGAATTCGCACGATCATACACTACTTTAGAAGGTCGATAAGCAAATCCTTTTTCTAAGTAATACACACCTAATCTGCCATCAGCTTGTACGATATGATCTGTCCCGACACCGTACTTTCTTAAAGTTCTTAATACAGCTTGCCCAAGCTCATTTTGAGGTAATCCCGTTATCACTTGTGTTGATACGCCGAATCCAGCTAACCCGACAGCTACATTCGTTTCTGCACCGCCATAGACCGCATCAAACGATGTGGTTTCTGTAATCGTTTGATGGTTTGGAGGTGTTAAACGCATCATGATTTCACCTAGTGTGATAAAATTCATGACTTATCACCTCGAATACGTTCGAAGCGTTCTACAAATTTCTTCGTGTTCTGATAAATGATGTTATCACTGCCGTCTTTCGCACCTTTTGTTAATCCGCCGCCAATACCGATTGCATAGGCACCTTTTTTATACCATTCGTCCATATTATCAATGGATACACCACCTGAAGGCATCATTTCGACATTTGGAATAGGTCCGTGAACTGCATTGATAAAACCTGAACCAAGCACATCACCTGGAAAGACTTTGACTAAATCTACACCTGATTTCAATGCATCTGTAATTTCTGTGACCGACCCGCAACCAGGCAGATACGGAATTGAATACAAGTTACATAACTGTGCAATGTCTCCATCAAAATTTGGACTGACGATATATTTAGCGCCGTTTAAAATTGCGATACGCGCAGTATGCGCATCAAGTACAGTGCCAGCACCAATCACAACTGTGTCATCAGCATGTTGTTGTAAATGTTGAATCACATGTTCTGCACCTGGTGTTGTAAATGTTACTTCAATATTTTTGATTCCGCCCTCTATAATTTGATCAATCATATTTTGTGCATCTTCTTGTGATTTGCCTCTGACAACTGCGACCAGATAATTGTTATGCAACTGTTCCAATATTGTATATTTATGCATTGTTTAATCCTCCCTTAAAAATACTTTTTTTAACTAGCTAGCTCACCACTAAAGTAAAAGTTTTTTTAAGAATGGTCAATTTTCCATCAGATTTCAGGCCTCTTTTTATGCAAAAAATGCAAATAAAAAAACGCCTTTATCAATCAAGTTAAACCCTTGATATAAAAGCGTTTCTTTGTAATATTTATCTACACGAACAATGAATTTCCGGCGAAAAATGATATGAAATTTTACGTTACTATTTTACTTTTTACTCTTGGAATATCCGCTGTTTTTATCATTTTTTTTACGTTTTTATACAAATTTTTACCTTATTTGCGTTTTTTCCGAGATTTCTGACAAATTGATACTATGAAAAATTGTTTATGTTTATGAATTTAGATACAATAATGGTGTAGCGATTGTAAACGGTTTCATCATTTTGTATGTTTTTTCATTTTTCGATACTTTAATGGAGACATGTGATATACTTCTTTAAATCTTTGAGTAAAATAACTTTGATTTTTAAACCCGACATAAACTGCAATGTCAGAGACAGACATATTGGTTCGCACTAACAAGTCCCGCCCAACTTTAATGCGAGCTTTAATGATGTATTGTGATAAGGTAACGCCTAATTCCTCGCTAAAGATTCTAGATAAATAAGAAGGAGATAAATCAACCATCTCTGCTAAATATTGAAGCGTGAGTGGATGATCTAAATGTAAATCGATATACTGCAGAATTTTATTAACTTTTGGTGTGTGTTCGTACTGTTTCACTTTTTGAGCAATATCGGTGTATTCCATAGTTAACGCATGCATCACATCACTGAGTCCCTGCAAATTAACTACTTCATCTATTTCAGCAGCATATTTTTTAGAAATCTGATCGACTAGCAACAAGTTTGCGCCTGCTTTTTCGATTGCTTTACGTCCGAATGTATTTAAAATATAAGCTTTATATTTTGCGTTTAAAGCGTAATCATTTGAACGTTTCATACCAGCCACACTACTCATTAATTTTATCAGACAATTAAATACTGTTTCTTTATCACCATTTTCCATCGCAGTGATTAATTGATTCTCAACTTTATATCTTTCTTCTAATTCATTCAATGTGAATTCATATTGTTCTTGTGTCGCTGTATAACCTAGTTCTGTTGTATGCATCTTTAATGTAAATGGAATGACTTCATAATTCACATCTCGATTTTTAATAAAACGTACGGCTAATCGTGTCATTTTCAATGCGTCTCTACGATTACAAACCGGAATGCTCAATAAATATTGTTTCAAAGTAGCCATCTTTGATATTTTAATGCCCGCTTCTTGCAGCATTTCATGACTCTGTTTTTCAGTCGGTCGTTCATTTAAGAAAGGACCGATCATAATAAATTGTTTTTGTTTACGATACTTGAAGAAATAATAATGGACATTAAACGCATTGGTATAAAAGTAAATGTGCTGACTGCTCATCTCATTAATGTAAGTCTTTAAAGACTTACGTAATTGTTTACTTTCGTAATTCATAAACGGCGTTTTAATTTCATTTACAATTTGATTAATATGACGATTATCAAACACTTTTAATTCTAGCCCTAATAAGTACATTGCATGTGTTTTCAACATTTCAATTGTCTTATCATCCATATAAACACCTACTGACTTTATTTATAATGACGCCAAAAAGACGTAATGTCTGCTTTATCCTCTAAGTTGAATTGAATCATATCCTTTAATAAGTCATAGTCTATATCTTGCGTCCATTTAATACGGAATAAGTTTTCAGTATACGTATAGCCATTTGCGTCAAAACGGTCTATAAACGGCTTCATTCCTGCAGCTTCAGGATTTATAGAGAAATGTGCCTTTGCACGACTGAACCCGATAATATAGGTACCATGATGTGTATACATAGGTTGATTCCATTTAATGGCTTTTTCCAACTCAGGAAACGTTTCATCTACCCAGTTAAAAACAGTTGTTAAAATTTCCTTTTGTTTTGGATCCTCGATTTTATTTAAATACTCATTAAAATTTTCCATTGATTTCTCCCTTTATTTCGACTTACTTCCATTATATGAGACCATTCTCAAAAGGGCTATGAATGTATCTCTAAATTTCCATTAAAAAAGCATGACAGCGTAAGTCTATTTACTGTCATGCTTAAAGTAACTATGCTAATTCATCTTCTACTTCACCGTGTGAAGAAAGCAATCCAAATACATAGAATAAGACACCCATCGCAACGAGTGAAATAATTCCAGAAATCCATCCACCAGTCACATCGTGTAGTAAACCAATTAAGAATGGTCCGATTGCGGCGATGAAGTAACCGATGGATTGACCGAAGCCAGATAATGCGATACTGCCATCACTTGTACGTGCACGGATTGAGAAGAATGTCATACATAAACTAAATCCAGAACCCATACCAAAGCCGGCTAAAATCATACCGATAATTAATAGCGTGAATGATTGTGAGAAGAACAGTGCGAATCCGATAATAAAGAATGCGGAAACGATAGTCACTAATAGTTTTTGGTTCTTCATACGTGACGCTAAAATAGGGAAAATAAACGTCATCGGTACTTGTGCGAATTGGTTCAGCATCAATAAGTAGCCTGCTGTTGAAGCATCTACACCTCTATCTACTAAGATAGACGGTACCCATGCGACAACTGTATAGAAAATCATAGATTGGAAGCCCATCATGAATGCGACTGTCCATGCGAGTTTAGAACGACTGATTTTAAATAACTTTTTCTCTTCTTTAGCTGCTTGTTCAAGCATGGCTTTCTCTTGTTTCGTACCTGAAAGCATTTGCGGAACCCATAATATAATCGCAATAATCGCAAATACTAACCAAAAACCTAACGATAGACGATATGTACCCGCTTCAGATAACGGATAACTTAAGCCGCCGCCTAAACCTGCAGTGAAGTTCATTGTACCACTGTATAAGCCTGTCATTAGGCCGATTTGAAGCGGGAATTTCCATTTTACATAACTTGGCAGCACGACATTACCAAAGGCAATACCAATACCTAGCAACACTGTACCAAGGATGAAAATCGGGAATCCGCCAGAGACACGTACGATTAACGCAATAATGACTAAAATCGTAGATAAGAACACCGTCTTAGACATTGTCAGACGCGAGGATACTTTAGATACAAACGGTGATACAATACCAAAAATCAACAGCGGGATCGTTGTTAAGATACCTGCCACACTGTTATTTATTGATAAGGCATCTTTAATTTGATCAATAACCGGACCAACTGCTGTTAACGGTGCACGTAATGTTGATGCGACAAAGACCATCGCAAGAACAATCAACCACGAATCGCGCAATCTATGTTTTTGGAAGCGTTCATCCTGTACCATATGCTCACCCTTTCTCCATTTATTTAAGTTTATTTGAAAATAAAGAGAGAGGTAGGACAGAACCTAATCTCCCCACCTCATTGAATTAACTTTATTCTATGTCTTTCGTTTCATCAATGCAAGTACAGGTATAGAAGATTAACATACCTTACTATGCATCACGTCACTTATTTATTTAAAGTGATACGTGTACCTGCTTTACCTTCTAAAGCATCGACAGCGTCTGCTAATGAACAGATAATCGCTTCTTTACCTGTTTTCGCGAATTCAATCGCAGCTTGGATTTTCGGTAACATACTGCCTGCTGGGAATTGACCTTCCGCAACATATTGTTCCGCTTCCTCAACTGAGATGTTTTCTAATTTCGCTTCATTTTCTTTACCGTAGTTGATATAAACATTCGGTACGTCAGTTAACATAATGAACGTATCAGCGTTCACTTGTTCAGCTAATTTCAAGCCTGAACGGTCTTTATCAATAACCGCTTCTAAGCCATGAATTTTACCGTCATCGTCACGATATACAGGGATACCGCCACCGCCTGATGAAATGACAACTGTGTCTGTCATTAAGCGTTTAATCGCGTCTACACCGTTGATCACCATTGGTTCTGGTGAAGGTACAACACGACGATAGCCACGGCCAGCATCTTCAACCATAGTGAAACCTTGTTCTTGTTCCATACGTTTTGCTTCTTCTTCTGAGAAGAACACACCGATTGGTTTCGTTGGATTATCGAAAGCTGGATCATCTTTGCTGACTTCAACCATCGTTAAAAATGACACAACATTTGAATCGATACCGCGTTGGTATAAATCGTTTTTCAGTGCGCTTTCCATCATATAACCGATGAAACCTTGAGATTCAGCGTTACAAACATCAATCGGCATTGGTGAAACTTGGTCTTTAGCCGCTTCGTTTTGAACGATGATGTTACCTACTTGCGGTCCGTTACCGTGTGTCACAACAATTTTGTGTCCACTTTCTTTAATGTCGGCCATTTTGCTTGCCGCATTTTTTACGTTGTTATATTGATTTTCAAACGTTGTTTCTTGGCCAGGTTGTAAAATTGCGTTACCGCCAAGTGCTAAAACAACATATTTACCCATTCTTCTTTCACTCCTTCAATAAAGCTATAGACATACCATAAAGTGTGTCTTTACCTGATGATGAGCCTACTTGGAGAAGTTTTTCTAACGTCGACTTAGAGGCGTCTTCCATCAAATCAGTTAATTTAGAACTAAAAATACGTTTAACGGCATACTTTAAAAAGGTTTGGCTGACCAATGTCGTTAAAGGTTCATCCACCAGCTGTTCAATTTCTGTTAAATGCTGCGGCTGAATAAACGGTCTAATAAAGTGAACAAACAACATCCCGACTAACATATCATCGCCTGATGGCGTCAAACCTTGTCCTCGACCTATTAAATAGCGTAATTCAGTCTTCGCATCTCCATGTGGGTTTGACAATGCATCATAAATCGATTGCATTTTAGCAGGATTAAAGTCACCGTCAGCATATTCACAAAAATCAAATGCTTGGATACTCTCCTTTAATTGGTTCAAATGAATGACTTCAAAATTTTGACTCGCTTTAAATACATTCACATTGATATTCAGTTGTAGATTGCGATCAAACGCTAAAGCACGTGGATGTGCTTTTAACGTTTGACCCACCTGAATCGATTGTAGTAATCGATCTCTAGTGTATGCATCAACTACAACGCCAAATGGGAACATCCCATTTTCAGTGGTACCGATAAAGATGAGATTGTCATCTTTATCCACCACATTAAAACCTTTTTTAAAGCAACTGTGTACTTTAAGTTCTGTTGTATGATTCAAGATTCTGCTTGCACTTGCGCCAATGGCTTGTGCTGTGAGAATCATCCATTAAATCCTAATTTTTCAGCATAAGCTGTGATTGCTTTTTCGAAGCATTCGATTGGTGGATGCACTGTACCTGCACCAATTTGACCGAAGCCGGCAATTTTGTGTGCGATACCTGTGTTAATCACTGGTGTAATACCTTTTTCAACTACTAAGCGTGCATCGATACCTAAGCAAGCACCTTTGAAGTCCCAAGTCGGGATAGAGAAGTTAGGGTTCTCACCAATACAAATTTCAGTCATTTCGTCTGAAGTTGCTAAGGCATCTGCAAAGCCGCCGCTACCTACGAAACGTGTAACTGCAGGTGCTGCGATCATTGCCATACCGCCGACACCGATTGTTTCAGTGATTGCTGAGTCACCGATATCAGGGTTAGCATCGTCTGATGAATAACCTGTGAAATATAAACCTTGTGGTGTATTTACAGGTGCTGTGAACCATTCGTCACCCATACCAGCGATACGGATACCGAAGTTTTCACCGTTACGGCACATTGCTGTAACGATTGTACCGTGTTGAATTTCACGAGCTGCGTCCATCATTGCTTTACCTGTTGCCATCGCAACGTTTAAGAAGAATTGGTCAGTGTCTGCTAAGAACTGAATAACTTCTGTACGTTTTTCTGGTTCAACATCTTCTAATTCAGAGATGATTGGCGCAACTTCTTTTAAGAATGCAAGTGAAGCTGCAATGTTACGTTGGTGGAATTCGTCTCCCATTGCGATTGCTTTCGCAATTAAAACGTTAACGTTTAAGCCGTCTTCCATTTGACGAACAGCTTTACCTAATACTGGACCTAATACGTCTTTCATCCAGTGTAGACGGTTAACAACTGTTTCATTGTAAGCACCGAAACGTAATACTGCGCCGATACCTTCGTTCATTTGGCAATAAGCTTCGTTGCCGCTTTCTCTGTTTTCAACAACCAATACAGGCATGTTCATTGAAGTGATACCGCCCATTGGTCCTACTGCATTCACGTGATGACAAGGAATGAATTCGATTTTATCGTTTTCTAGTAATTCACGTGCAGCATCTTCATCATTTGCCCATTCTTCGAATAAGATTGCACCGATACATGCACCTTTCATTGGATCAGTCATGTTTTCATATTTAATCGGTGGACCTGCATGTAGTAAAACATGCTCTTTCAATTCAGGAATTTTATCTTTCGCAGGTACCACGTCAACTAGGAATGGTGCTGCTGCGATCATTTTATCTATGACAGCTTGGTTTGCTTCATCAATTGTTTGGTAACCCATTATACAGACTCTCCTTCATAGTTGTTTAAGAATTGTAATACTTTCATTAGTTTTTCGTCTCCGCCAGCAACTGGTCTCCAGTTGAATTGCACAACGTCTGCGCCGCTTTCATCAATTGCAGTCGCAAAGCTTTTTAGTCCAACGTTGATAACGCTTGGAGTTGTGTTGATTAATTGAAGAATCTTATCGTCTACAGATAAGTCAACTGAAGTTGCGTCGAATGACTCTTCTTTCAATTCTGGTTGTTCAGCTTTATGACCTGTTAATTCGATTGCTGAACGTACCATTTGATCGTTTGTTTCGCAGATTTGTGCACCTGCTTCTTCTAATGTTTTGATTTGTTGTTCATAGTTTTGTGGATCGTGTTCTGTACCAACAACAGTTGCTAATACAGCAATGTCACGACCATTTGCTTTTGCTTCGCTGATGATATCTTCGATAGCTGGTGCTAATTGACCTGCCATATCATCATGGCTGCCGTAACCGATTACGTTATCTAACATGATTACTGCAGTGTTTTCATCATTTGCAGCTTCTTGTAATTTTTCGATACGTTTACCTGGGTCGATCATTGGGTGAGGACGACCTTGTGTATACATGTCATCACCTAAGTCAATGATTTCATGGTTGCCAGCTTTGTAAGTGAAACCTTCTGTAGTTTCATCTTTTAAGCCGTCGAACGCATCTTTTACAAGCATTGCTGCTTCGCTTGCTAATGTACCACCTGAGTAGTAACCTTTGATGCCGTCTTGGCCATCTTTCAATGTTGCTTTGATTTCTTTTGTTGCTGGTTTGAATTCAGGTTTTTCACCATTAGAAAGTTGAACTGATACGCGTGCAGCTTCTTCTAACGTATATGCATGGTAAATGTTTGCTTCAGTGTATTCTGGTTTGTGACCTAAGAATAATGTCACAACTGGTTTGTCGATATTACGAAGCAAGTTCAATACTTTTTCTTCTACTTCTTTAGCTGGTGGTTTTGAAACAACTGTAATGACTTTAACAGCTGGATCTTGTGCTAACGCTTTGATACTGTCCATCATTGTAATTGCGCCGACTTCTGTTGATAAGTCACGGCCGCCTGTACCGATTGCGTTAGTTACACCTTTACCTTCACGGTCAACAATTGTAGTGACCTCTTGGATACCAGTACCTGAAGCACCTAAGATACCAATGTCACCTTTGTTAACGATGTTAGTGAAAGCTAATGGTAATGAATGGATAATACCTGTACCACAGTCAGGACCCATTACAAGTAAACCTTTGTCATGTGCCATTTCTTTCAAACGTACTTCATCATCTTTAGGTACGTTGTCACTGAACATGAATACATGCAAGTTGTTTCTTAATGCAGTTTCAGCTTCCATAGCCGCATATTGACCAGGCACTGAAATTAACGCAAGGTTAGGGTTAGTAGCTTTATCTAACGCTTGGTTCCAGTTAGAAACTTCTTGTGTTGATTCAGCTTTATCGTCTTCCGCTTTACCTTTTAATTCATCTTCAACTTGTTGATTCACTTCATCAACCATTGATTCATCATCTGTATCGATCATGATAACAATGTCATTTGGTTTTGCTTCATCTAGTTCAGGTGAATCGAAGCCTGAAGCTCTGAAGATGTCTTTGTTTGCGGGTGTACCCATCATAATTGATACTTTATTAACGCCGTCCATTGCTGATAATTTGTTTGATAACAACATCAATACAATAGAGTCTTGATACGTATTCTCTTTAATGATTGTATATAACATAATAGTCCTCCATTATTATTCTGCAAATCTGTTTTTACCGTGATAACGGTCATAATGCACATCATCTGACTTCAAGTAGTCATAGATGTCATCTACAATTTCAATACCATCTTTGTCATAGCGTTCACTACGTAAACGTCCACGTTCACCTGGGTAGTAAACTTCGCCATAACCTTTCGCAGCTGGTTGTGCTTTCAACTCATCAATCATTGTTGAAAGTTGTTGTTTGAACTGTTTAGGGTCAGTGAAGTAAGCCGGGTTAATTACAACGTGTAATTGGCCTAAATCTCTGCCTTTTGTTAAATCTTTGTACATAGATGACACGTGGCCGCCAAATGGTAAACCAAGCAAGCTACCTGATAAAATGTCTACCATCATCATCAAGCCGTAACCTTTAGGTCCTGCAACAGGTACTAAAGCGTGTACTGCTCTTGAATCTGTAGTAGGTTCACCGTTTTCATCTACTGCCCATGTATCTGGGATAGATTGGCCTTTTGAACGTGCATCTAACACTTTGCCCCATGCTTGTACAGTTGTTGCCATATCAAATGTGATCACACGATCATCATTTGTCGGCGCACTGAAAGCGATCGGGTTCGTACCGAAATATGGTTCAGTGCCGCCGAATGGTACAACCATTGGGTCAGATTGACACATACTGATGCCGACCATATCTTGGTCTGCTGCCATTTCAACGAAATAGCCTAACGCACCACTGTGGCTGATGTTTTTCACACCCACAACTGCGATACCATTTTCTTTCGCCATTTCAATCGCTTTGTCCATAGCTTGTTTTGCTGCTTGGTGTCCTGGGCCATTGTCGCCGTGGAACACTGCAGAAGATGGACCTGTTTTTTCAAACTCGTAATTCGGATGAGCATTAATACCACCCTTGGCAATACGCTCTGCGTAATATTCAACACGTACTGCACCATGAGAATGAATCCCGCGATGGTCTGCGAATGTTAAAACATCTGAGACGTCAGCAGCTGCATCTTCTTGCAAACCTGCTTTCATCAATTTATTTTTCATTAACTCATAAAGTTCTTTTTTTGTAACACGCATCACTAAAACCCTCCTGACTTTTTTGAAGATTCTTGCAATTTATTAGTCTGCAAAACTAAATAAAGAGCGGTGCCGGTGCAATGACCAGCACCGCTCATTCAATTGAATTAGTAAACTTGTTCTGACTTCATGTAATCATAGATAGATTGTGGAATTGGAATACCTGTTTCGTCGTATTTTGCTTCCACATCTTCTTGAATTTCACCTGGATAGTAGACTTGGTCAAAGCCTTTTGCAGGATCGATGTCATGAAGTTCTTGAACCATTTGTTCCATTTGTGATAAGAATTGTTCCTCGTCACCGAAGTAACTTGGATTGATTACTAAATGGAATTGGCCCAGACGACGGTACGCACTGTAATCTTCATACATTGAAGACACATGCTGACCAAATGGTAAGCCAAGCAAGCTGCCTGATAGAATATCTACCATCATCATCAAGCCGTAACCTTTCGGTCCAGCTGCAGGCAACAATGCACTGACTTTATAAGGGTCTGTCGTCGGTTCACCTTTATCATCCACTGCCCAAGTATCTGGGATTGAATGATATTTTGAACGTGCGTCTAAGATTTTACCCCACGCTTGTACAGTTGTAGCCATATCAAAGACAATAGGCTTGCCGTCTTTACGAGGTGCACCAAATGCAATCGGGTTCGTACCGAAGTAAGGTTTTGTTCCTCCGAACGGTACAACCATCGGATCTGATTGGCAGACACTTAATGACACTAAACCATGTTTACCAGCCATTTGTGTGTAGTAACCAATCGCACCGCTGTGTCCCATTTCTTTGACACCTACTGCAGCAATACCGTTTTCTTTCGCCATTTGAATCGCTTCTTCCATCGCATGGTAAGCTGCGTAATGACCCACTGTATTATCTGCGTGATAAATACCTGTAGATTTGCCTGTTTTTTCAAATTTAATTTCTGGTTCTAAGTTGAATCCGCCTTTTGCTGTACGTTCTGCATAGTAGCGCAAGCGCACGGCACCATGTGAATGGATACCACGTGCGTCTGCGAATACCATCAGCTCAGCGACTTTGTCTGCATACTTGTCAGGCATGCCTGCAAGCATAAGCTTTTCTTTAAATAATTGGCGTAACTCATCATAGCCAACATAAACTAAATTCTCTTCACTCATGATTTAGAAACCCTCTCTTATAGTTCGATGTCACGGTTAGCATCTTTAGAGTAGATATATGCGAATGGTTCTTCTAAGCCGATAGCATAAGTTGCTTGTGGAGCATAAGCACCCATGAAGATATAGTCACCTTTGTCTACTGGTAACCATTCGTTGTCTAGGTTGTACATACCGCGACCGCTTAATACGTAAGCACCGTGTTCTTGTACGTGTGTTTCAACATAACCATGTGAAGCACCTGGTTCGAATGATAAGATGTGAATATTCATGTCATATGCGATATCTTTTGGTAATAAGTCTTGAACTAATACTTCTTTCATACCTTCATATGGTTCTGCTTTAAGGTCATTAACATTGCCTGTCACAACTTCTGGTTTGTGACCTTCAAGTGGTTGGTAACGTTTTTTGTATAAGAATACGCGGCTGTCTTCGTTATTGTTGTTGTTTTCGAATTTCATCACTTGATCAGCTGGTACGTATAAGTAACCACCTTGTGATAATTCGTATTTTTCATCGCCAGCATACGCATTGATGTTTCCGTATACAACATAGATGAATGTTTGGATACCGTCTCCGCCGAAGCCTTGAGTGTTGCCGCCTTGGTCTTTCAATGTAACTAGGTAGTCAACGAAACGTGCACCTAAACGTGGTGAACCTAAAATAGTAACGTCGCAATCTTCGAATCCTGGTACTACGTTATTTACTAAACCGTCTGGAACGATAACTGCGTAATTGTCTTTTTTGATAACTGCTCTTGTTTCTAATAAACCTTCTCTATAACCTTGATTGTGATTTAAGTAACCCATTATTAAAAACTCCTTTACATTAATTATTCTTTGTAAGCTAATTCATATAAAACGTCTTTTAATACTTCGATTCCTTTTACTAAGTCTTCGATGTTTGTTTCTTCTTCAACGTTATGACTGATGCCATTGATAGATGGCGTGAACAACATTGCTGTCGGAACAAATTTCGCAAAGATTTGCGAATCGTGTCCGGCACCTGATGCCATGACTTTATATTGTTCTTTACCCACTATTTGGTCAGCTGATTTTTCGATTCTATCTACTAAACCTTTGTCCATTAATACTGGGGCTTCGTCCATCCATAAATCAATATCGTACTCTAAGCCTTCTGACTCAGATACTGATTTGATTGTTTCTGTGATTTCGTCAGCGAATTGATTCAATGCGTCTTGGTCAATATGACGTGTATCAATACTGAAGACAATTTCACCTGGAACTACGTTAACTGTGTTCGGTACAGGATCAACACGGCCGAAAGTCAGTACTAACGGATCGCCGATTTCTCTAGCGCGTTGTGTTAATTTAGAAGCAATCTCACTAAATCCTACAACTGCGTCTTTTCTTAAGCCCATCGGTGTTGTACCTGCGTGGTTCGCTTCACCTTTTAATGTAACTGTGTAACGTTTTTGGCCGACAATCCCATTCACTACACCAATTGCTTTGTTTTCAGTTTCAAGCACTTTCCCCTGCTCGATATGCACTTCAACAAAGGCTTTGATGTCATCGTGGTTTTGGTCTTGTTTTCTGTAGTCAAAGCCAGAGTCTCTCATCGCATCTTCAAAACGCACACCTTCTGCGTCTGCAATCTCTTCAACTTCTGATTTGTCTACAAGATTGAAGTAGTTTTTACTGCCCCAGAATGCGAATGGGAAACGGCTGCCTTCTTCTTCAGCTAAGGCAAGGACTTCTAGAGAACGAAGCGGTTGGCCGTGTTCTTCTTTAAGTGCCTTCATTGCTGTCACAGCAGCTAAGATTCCGTATTGACCGTCTAAATGACCGCCTTCAACGACTGTGTCAATATGAGAACCTGAAACAATTTTTTCATCTGGATATTTACTGCCTTCTAAACGACCTGTTAAGTTGCCGATGTCGTCGAAAGTTGCGTCAAATCCAGCTGATTCTAATGTTTCTTTTAAAGCATGCACGGCTTGCTGCCATTCATCTGAATAAAGCAAGCGTGTAATTCCTCCGCCAATCAAACCGCCATATGCGGTAAACTGCTTATCTAAAGCTTCAAAAGAGGAACGGATGTTCATATTCAACAACTCCTTTTCATCTCATCATCTATTATAAATGTTTACTTTTGTTACTACATCCACAATTCCGACAATTAACATCCTCGTATTTATTCATTTTGTACAAATACGATAGATATAAGATTTGCGATAATTATTTTGGGTAAATATGAACAATTTAAAGCAATCTAACATAACCAAAGGAGGTTCTTTTGTTGTCAGAAACAAAACACATCACAACCCAAGGCCAATTTCAGTTAACGCAACTCATTACACCCGCTCAAAATGAACCTAAAGGTATCATTCTTTACTTTCATGGTGGCGGCTTAATTTTCGGTCAACCTGATGATTTACCACAGGCCTACGTTGATTTGTTAACTGAAGATTTCACAATAATTTCAGCAGATTATCGTTTAGCACCTGAAAGCAATATCGATACGATTATGAATGATGCATTAACACAATTCGACGATGTCAAAGCTAATCATCCTGACTTGCCGATTTTCTTATTCGGTCGTTCAGCAGGATCATTCTTATCTTTAATCATTGCTTCTAAACGCGATGTCCAAGGTATTCTTGATTTCTATGGTTATAGCCGTTTCCACGTACCGCAATTCTTACGTGCGAATCCACAATACAAAGCCATGTCTCAACAAATCACACCAGAACTGTTAAATAATATGATTCAAACAGAACCTTTAACACAAGGTGATTTACAGACACGTTATCTCATTTACCTTTATGCACGCGGACAAAACGAATGGCTGAAGTTACTAGGCATTCAACAATCTACAGATGCTGCCTATAATATTGCGCCTAAAACACTTAAAGCATTTCCACCTACGTTTATTGTGCATGGTAAACAAGATCCAGATGTGCCTTTCGGTGAAGCCCAACATTTAGACCGTAATATTCCAGAAACTAAATTCATCGCTTTCGATAACAAAGATCACGATTTCGATCGCGAAGTGAATGACTTTAATTTAGATATCTACCAACAAGCTAAAACATTCTTATTAAATCTTGTTTAAATGCGACAAAAGACCTCCGAACTGAAATGGTTCGGAGGCCTTTTTTATATTAATGCTGTGATACAGCATGCATACTTATTTGAATTTAACCAAGACTTAGATAAATTCACCACGGAAGTCATTAGAAACACCGTCTTCAAGACTGTAAGTTTCTTCACCGCGTAAAATTGTTTTCGCAACTTGTGCGTTGATTGTACGACCTACATATGGGCTTAGTTTATTGCGGTATTCTAAATCTTCAGCTTGTAATGTGTATGAAGATTCTGGTTTGATGAAGACGAAGTCTGCATCTTTACCAACTGTGATACTACCTTTATTGTCTAAGCCGAAACGTTTTGCAGGTTCAGTCGCAATAATTTCAGCGAAACGTTTAAGTGATAAGTCGCGTTTTTGAACACCTTCGTCGAATAAGATATCCACGTTATTTTGGATACCTGCGATACCGCCCCAAGCTTCAAATGCGTTGTCAGTATCTTTTAAGTCAGGTGTACTTGGTGAGTGGTCAGATGTTACGAAGTTGATGTCACCATTGATAACACGTTCCCACATACCTGGTAAGCGTGATTCTTCACGGATTGGTGGTGAACATTTAACAACTGGACCAATGTCATCTAATTCTTCTTTGTAGAAGTATAGATAGTGTGTACAAGTTTCACATGTTACGTCTACACCTTCTTGTTGTGCTTTAATAACTTCATCCACGCCTTCTTCACATGCAACGTGTACGATGTGTAAACGGCAGCCAGTTTCTTTTGCGAATAAAATCAATTTGCGGATAGGTTCAACTTCTGTGAATACAGGTCTTGAATCTACGTAAGCTGCCAATGATTTTTCGCCGTTTTTATAAGCGATTTCGCCTAAACGGTCTGTAATATCAGCGTTTTCTGCGTGTACAGATAAGATTTTACCTGTTTTCGCAATTTGTTTCATACCTTCGTAAAGTGAATAGTCATCTACGTTTTCGAAGTCGCCATCGATTGAACGGTCACCACAAGTAGCTAAGAACGCTTTGTAAGCCACAACGCCTTCTTCGTCTAATTCTTGGATACCACCATCTAAGTTATAAGGCACTAAACCGCCATAACTTGCAACGTCAGCTGATAATTTGCCTTTACCTGCATCAAATTTTTCTTGGATTGATGCTCTATCAGTTGTTGCTGGTACTTGGTTTAAAGGCATTTCAACGATTGTAGTAACGCCGCCTTTTGCAGCACCTTTCAATCCTGTTTCGTAGCCTTCCCACTCGTCACGGTAGCCGCCGCCTGGTTCTGTAATATGCACGTGTGCATCTACCATACCTGGTGCAACGACTTGTCCTTTTGCATCGATAACTTTTTCTGCGTCACCTAAGTCATGACCAATTGCTGCGATTTTTCCGTCTTTAACAGCTACTTCTACTTCTTGTTCGCCTTCGTCTAAAATGACACGACCATTTTTAATCAATAAATCATATTTCATTAGCTTTCTCTCCTTTATCCTTTCTAAATTTCTTTTCTAACACGTATAAAATGATGTAAGAAATGCCTGCGATGAAAAATCCGATAAACCATGAGAAGTCAGAAATGACTTGGAATTTCGGAATGAAACCTAATAGTGAAACAACAACACCAAGAATTGTAGCCACATAAGCAGAGAAGTTAAATCTTAATCCGCCATGATTTGGATTATTTGTATCAAAATACAATCTCTCGATGTCGACTTTACATCTGTTGATTAAGTAGAAATGTACGATTAATACACCTGCAACCGGTCCTAAAATTGCACCGATCATATTTAAGAAAACGAAAATACTATCTTCATTTTCCATTAATTTCCAAGGCATAATCAGAACACTCACAACAGAAGCTAAAATTACACCACGACGATAGTTAATCAACTTCGGCATCAATACACTTAATTGATATGCTGCTGGAATGATATTACTTGTCGCGTTCGTTGAAATTGTAGTCATCAATAATACACCTGTGGCGATTAAAATCGTCCAGATATTATCCCAGTTATTGATAATTGTTAAGATATTCCATTCTTGGTGACCTAAGAAGATAGAACCACCAATAATGATGAACACACTACTGAATGCGAATAATAAGTGTGCAACAACAATACCTGAAACTTGTCCTACAATTTGTGCACGTGTTGAAACTGCTTTTTGTGTAAAGTCAGAAACACTTGCTCCAGGTCCAGCCCAAACACCCATCATTGAGTTGAAAATTAGGATGAATGATAAAATAGCTGGATAAATAATACCACTTGATTTTGTTGTGATTTCATAATGCATGATGTTGTCCCAGCCGCCGGCAACCATGAAGCCCCAGATTGCCATACCGCCGAATACAATGTAAATTAACGGGTTTAAAACTGCAGTGAATTTATTTAGTGTCTCACCGCCGCCGATACCAATCGCAAAGTTAATAGCCCAGAATACTAAAAATGCGATTAAACCAGGTATCGTGATGCCTAAAATTGTCGTTCCATTACCAAAATGCTCGAACCCCGGGAAGATCTTAATAAGCAAAATGAGTAATGCCTGTGAGCCTGCGAAGGTTTGTAATCCGAACCAACCAATACCCGCAATTACACCACGTAACACACCAGGAAGTTTTGCCCCGATGTCACCATACGTTTGACGTAACTGCATGGCAAATGGAATGCCGTATTTAGAACCAGCATAACCGTTAACCGCAAGTAATGTCGCAATAATAAATGAACTGAAGATCAATGCGAAAATTACTTGTAACGGCGAAAGCCCTAGTAGCAAAAATCCGCCTACGGCAGTATAGTTAGGAATGTTATGGACAGCACCCATCCAAAGGGTGAAGAAGTTGAATGTTGATATATTTCTTTGGCTGTCTGTTTTAGGCATAACATCCTTGTTATAGCCTCTGCGTTCGAAGAAAGCCGCATCATGAATGCCGCTTTGCGCTTGCCCCTGTTTCGTCATTTCTATATCTCCTTTGAGTTGGAATAAATATGACTATACGTATAATCTTTACTTAAAATTTTACAGTTACTGGAAGCGTTTTTCTTTGTGCAGTTTGACAGTAATTTTTTATAAAATTATCGATTTCGAACAAATTCTGCCATTTCATGTTAAAATTTATTTCAGTAGATGCGTTACAATAACAAGAGCATATAGTATTCAAAAACTTATAATGACGATTACATAGAGTGTTTGAAGGCGTTTAAATACTACTCATTTAAATAAACATATAGAATTAATAAGTAAATTCACTTGTATAAAGAGAAACCATTGTAATAACATCTGAAATTCAACATACCAACTTTAAGGAAGGTGATTAAATGCCGACGTTGCAAAACATACTCGCTGCTCCGAGCTTTGCCGGGTTGAAACTCATTAACGAAAATGGGGATTTAAAAAGAGAAGTTCGCCACTTAGACATCACAGAAAATATTGATATTAAAGACTACACTGCTAAAGAGTCATTTATACTCACGACGGGGTTATTATTTCGGGATAATCAAGCAGGCTTGAAACAAATGATTAAAGAATTAAATGATATTGATACCGCGGGGTTAGGTATTAAAACGTCTCGTTATTTAAAACATATCAATCAAGAAGTGATTGATTACGCAAACGAATTAGAATTTCCATTGATAGAAATCTCTGAAGAGTGGAATTTAGGGGAAATCACAAGACAAATTTCAACTTATATTTCAGATGAACAAACAGCTAAATTAAACTACGCTTTGAATATTCAAGAAGAACTGAACGATATGCTGATTAAAGGTTTCGGTGTCGAAACAATGATAGAAAGAATGAGCCGTATTTTAGGCGTACCCGTTCTGTTATTCAATCCATTCTATATGGTTGATTCTCAAAGCTGGCATTACCAACAGAATAATTTGTTGAAACAACAACATATCCGTTACTTTTTAGAATACTTACGTTCAGAAAACGCTAATACAATTACTCGCAATCAAACGAAGTTCACTAATGACGTGGCGATTTTCAAAGTACAAGCCTATGCTTATTTCCCATATTATTTAATGGTGTCAGATATCAATAAGCTGTCTTATCCTTTCAGTTTATTAACGATTGAACAAATTGTCTCAACATTGAGCTTTGCGATATATAAAAATAAAAAGATTGAAGAAGCTGAACACTCAGATATCAATCGTTTCTTTGAATCCCTGATTACGAATCGTTCTGATCAATCTTTATCTGTTCATAATCATCCGATTTTATTTGAACAATACGGTATTTACCCTTCCGATTATTATCAAGTCATTATCTGTGCCATTGACCCAATGGATAATTTAGAAAACAGTCAATACGTTGAAGAGCGTTATCAATTCGTTTACACATGGCTCATACACAAACTCACAGATTTAGATTCACGTATCAGTGTTTACAGTATGCCAAGTAATCGCAGATTTGCGATTTTACTACAATCTAAACATGAGTATTATTTAAATTACTTAAAACATATTCAACAAGAATACCATGAGTTCTTCGACAGCAGTATTTCATTCGGGATTGGTAATAGAGTCACAGAATTCTCTCAATTATCAACGTCCTTTATGGAAGCGAACGAAGCTTATGAAAGCGGCTTAGATAAAGCACGTAAAGCATTCATGAACTTCTATCAATCAAAGAGTATGAAAGAACTCTTACAGCTGTTGCCACCAAGTAAATTGAAACCTTTCATTCAACATACTTTAGGTGACCTAGCCTATCCTAAAACGAAAAAGGATGAAGAGTTAAAAGATACGCTTAAAATGTACATGGATTATCAATGTGATATTACCAAAACTGCGAAGAAAATGTTCATTCACCGTAACACTGTAAAATATCGAATTAAAAATTGTGAAGAAATATTAGGTTGCACGGTTGAAGATCCGTTCAACTCACTAAATATCCGTCTCGCATTATATGCATCAGAAGAAATACTCTTCGATCAATAATAACGTTATAACTATCTATCAATCATTAATCAAACAGGGGGAGCTCCATGAATTTAGATACTGTCATGTCTCATTTAGACACTTTTAATAACTATGGTTTTAATACAGAAACAGGCGGCACAAACCGCATTGCCTTTCGTCACGCTGAACGCTTAGCCGCATTGAAATTCTCAATGTTGTGCCAAGAAGCGGGATTAGATGTCCGCTTCGACTACTTCGGCAACGTCATCGCAAGAAGAGAAGGTAAGCAACCTAACTTACCGCCTGTCATGATTGGATCACATATCGATACCGTAAAAGATGGCGGACGTTACGACGGCTTACTTGGTGTTGTAGCTGCATTACAACTTATGCTGCATTTAAACGAACACCAAATTGAAACAGATCATCCGATTGAAATCGTCGCATTTACAGCAGAAGAATCTGCACGTTTCAACACTGCGACACTCGGCAGTAAATACATTACAGGCAACTTGTCTCAAGACGATATGAAAGAAATTAAAGATAATGAAGGCAAAACGCTATTCCAATTGGTCGACACTTTAAAACAAAGCTTGCCTTCAGAACAAGATTTCTATCATCAAGGAGATTTAAAGGCCTTCTTAGAACTGCATATCGAACAAGGACCTATCTTACAAAACAAACACAAAGACATTGGGATTGTGACACATATCGCAGCACCTCACCGTTTTAAAGTTAAATTAACAGGTGAAACAAGTCATTCCGGATCAACACCTATGCCAATGCGTTATGACGCTTTAACTGCCGCATCAGAAATCATCTTACAAGTTGAAGCCATCGCACAACATTACCATAAAGCAGGTGTCGTTGCGACAGTCGGTCATTTAGATGCCTTCCCTAATATCATGAATGCTATCCCTGGCGATGTAACATTATTGATTGATATTCGAGGTAAAGAATTAGAATCACGTGAACAAGTTGCGACTGAGGTACAACAAGCCATTTCAGAGATTACAAAACGTCGTAATATACAAGCTGAGGTTAAAGACTTAGGACAAGATATGCCTGTGGGTCTGAATGCAGAAATTGCCCAAATTACTAAACAAGTGTGCGAACAACATGACTACAGTTACCGTTTCATGTTCAGCGGTGCCGGTCATGATTCCATGAACATGGCATTAATCTGCCCTACCAGCATGTTATTCATTCCATGTAAAGACGGTATCAGCCACTCACCTAAAGAGTCTGTTGAACCAGAAGAAATTGAAAAAGGTATTCAAACACTTATCGATACAGTGATTGAAGTGGCAAAAGCAGACGTCAAACTACAATAAAAACACCAAACTGAATATTAAACAGTTAAAACAAACCCGAGAGAAAAATTCATGTTTCCTCTCGGGTTTTATGTATAATAAAATAATAAATAGCAAACAACTTTCCATCTCCATCAGAAGTCAGTCATAATTACATAACTATAAGAGGAGCACACAACATCTATGAATATTGGAAAACAACTCGTCCGCTTAAGTCAATTACACGGTTATAGTTACAAAGCTTTAGCTAAACACTTAAATATAAGTGAATACCAATTAAGACAATGCGAGAATAAGCATGCACCTTTTGATTTCAATCTGACTTTAACTTTAAGTCAATTTTTCAAAGTAAGAACCAGTTATCTAACAGCCGAACATACAGTCTTTTCTAGAACCAATACAGTACAACGCGGCCATGTTTCTATAAGCAACTATAACTTTCATACACACACCCAGCAATTTTACCAATCCATATATCTAGCGAACTTTGTAGAATTCCAATCAAGATTCGTCAAATCACCTTTTAAACAGATTTTAGACATCACGGCTGAAATAGAGCTTCTTTACGATCAAGCTAATAGCCAAATCGATTTTATTAAAAACGCTGCTGAAAAAGCACGCACATTACTTATAAAAGAACCGTCGAACCTAAGGTTGCTATTCATGTTAGAAAAAGCAGGTTTATGTATATGCGAGTCAAATATCAATAACGAAGCGAAACCTTTCAGTTTTTGGTCTGAAAAAGGTATGCCTTATATTGTTCTAAACCACAACAATGATTTTGCGGTAAAAAGCGTGTTTGATGTTGCGCATGAATTAGGTCATTTACTGTTACATAAGCATATTCAATTTGATTTACTCACGTATAAAGAATTTCAAGATATAGAACGTGAAGCAAATATCTTCGCCGCTTCATTCCTATTGCCTGAACAAGCATTTAAGGAAGACATGAAGAAGGTATCTAACTTGTCTAATCCAGATGATTACACACCATTAAAACAGAAGTGGTATGTATCTATCAAAGCCATGGGTCAGCGTGCTTATGAGTTAGGATTACTCACATTTGAAGAATATATTGCTTTTTGTCATGCGATTCATGAAAAGCAATATGAAGCGGTTGAACCTTTAGATGATACACTGGCTCGCAGACATCCAATTAAAATAACCGCTCATTTAGAATACATGTTTGTAAGAAAACTCATTACACCGCAAAAATTGTTAGACATCTTAAAAGTAGAACCTGAATTTTTAACACAGTTAGCCAATATCAATCAAAGCTTATTTGATAAATTCACTAAAAAAGAACCTAAAGAAATTTTAAAATACGATTTCATAGACACTACTGATGACCGTTAAAAACCATTAAATATTTTGTATTTACACATTTATAATTTCGAAACCATTTTATCCCTATTAAATGACTTCACAAGTAATAAGAATATAATGATGTCTAAGATAATTAACACGAAACCTGCGATTAAGATGATTTGATAACCTAACAGCATAATACCTGAAGCTTGAGAAATGATTAAACCGATAATCGGTACAACTAAGAATAACGCAACACTTTGAGCTGACTTCATACTCTTTGCCTTATTCGCAACCATCATCACGAGACATATCGAAAGAAAAGTCATTGATGGTATAATCAACAGAATTAAAGAGAGCCATGCTCCATTAGGAAAAATTAATTGAAGGAATTGTTTCCAACCAAATAAATTCACTGTTATACCATAGAGTACAATGGCGCCATATGTGATGACGATGGAAGGTATAAAAGATGCGATAACTTTTCCTAACAACATTTATTTATCTGATAATGGTGTATACAACAATCCCTCTAACGTTTTGTGTTCTTTTTCTCCCACAAAGCTATAACTCGCAGAAGCATTTGAAATAATGACAGGCATCAAAAGAAAGAGTGGCATTAAGAAATACATCAATACTATATAAATTAAAATATGTTCAGGCGATGCATGAACAGGTAAATCAAGTGTATTTAACTGGTGAATCGATTTTTCAAATTCACTCGGCAAATTAACTAAATCAACTTTCGTACTGAAAATAATCAAGATATTCGGCAGTATGACGCTGAAAAAGACAGCGATGAAAAGCATAGGATATAACGTCGACTTATCATACATCATTTCTAACAATTCTTTTTTAACCAATGCTTTGATACGATGTGTATTCATCTTATAAACCACCTACTTTTTTCTCATAGAGTTCTTGTAACGCATGTTGATATTGTGTAACTTCATAAACCTTTATATTTTCTTTTACTAAAACAGTAATAACTTCAGAAATGTC
The DNA here is from genome assembly GCF_018986355.1 of Staphylococcus sp. CWZ226. Taxonomy (NCBI): domain Bacteria; kingdom Bacillati; phylum Bacillota; class Bacilli; order Caryophanales; family Staphylococcaceae; genus Staphylococcus; species Staphylococcus sp. CWZ226. The sequence continues at coordinate 59,482 of NZ_JAHMSB010000003.1, forward strand.
CTTATATGCATCCACTTTCACAATCAATTGATCATCTCTAACATCATAGAAAGAAACTAGATCAATAGATGCTTGACTTAAAAGACGTTCTGCTTCTTGAATATCTGACACTTTTAAATGAAATTCATGTCCTGGCCATTCTGTTTGTATCAATTGTGATACTGTCCCTTGCGCAATAAATGTTCCTTTTTTCATAATGAAAATATTATCCGCAATTTTTTCTAAACCTTGAAGTTGGTGCGTACACATTAAAATGGTAGTTCCTTGCTTTTTAGCCATCTGTTTAAGTAATTCAATAAAGCGTTCTGAAGCAATAGGATCCAACCCTGAAGTTGGTTCATCTAATATTAATAATTTAGGGTTTGTCATCATCGCTCGAATTAACAATACCTTTTGTTTCATACCTTTACTTAAAGCACCTGCTTTGGCTTGCATATGTGCTTCAATATCAAACACTTTTAATAAATAAGTACTGTTTTGATTAAAATCAGTTGTATCTAAACCATACAACTGCGCCCAAAACTTTAAATTTTGAGCAACAGTTAAATTTTCATATAAAGCCCCATCATTTTGGACAGCCATAGCTTGTCGTACTTCATTGAAGTGCGGTTGGTCTAAAGTTTGATTAAATAAGGTGACCGCACCTTTATCCGGTTTCAACAAACCGGTCATCAATTTTATGGTTGTTGTTTTACCGGAACCATTCGGACCAAGTATCGCATGAATTTTTCCTGTTTCTAACTCAAACGAAATATCCTTTATAACTTCCACATCTCCAAAACTTTTAGATAAATGTTCAACTTTCGCAATCATGATGATCTTCCTCTCTTCAAATCAACTTATTGTTATCCGCTACCTCAATACAATAATGCGTTTCACCGCAATTTGGACATGTGAGTTTGCGCGTTTTGAAAGTATGATTAGCGAAAATCATGTGACTTAATTTAGGTTTGAAGACTGTTTGGCAATTTGGACAAACGTAACTGACATTTTGGTAGTAATACGCTGTTAACCCTGCCGCAACAAGCACTCTGAATGGAATGGCTTTCGCCCAAATTTTCCAATCTTTTTTAGTTAGTGCACGTACTAAAGCACTAACTTGATAACTACCAACAGCAATACCAGTTATTAACATATTACGACGAATCTGACTCATTTGGTCCATACGTGATGATAATTGTTCAAAATGATGCGCATTATCTAGTAAACCTGTGCTGTCATCTCCTACAAGCTCATCTAACTTTTGAAGACGTTCTAATTTTTGTTTCGTTTGAGTTAAAACTTTTTCTAATTCAACTTCTTTCTTTTTCAACAAAACTTTTAATGTCGCTGTATCTTCTGATTCATTTAATATATGATGAATCTCTTGAAGCGAAACGCCCATGCTTTTTAATAAAACAATACTTTCTAATTGTGTTTTATCTGCTTCACTGTATACTCTGCGATTATGTTCAACACGACTTGGTTTCAGCAATCCTTTTTGGTCATAATATTGGACTGTTCTGACAGATACTTCACAAGCTTTGGCTAATTCACCTGTTGAATATTCCATTTAAACTTCCTCCTTGCCTCTTTAATTTCTCTACACTCTTAGCTTACGCTATAACGTTGCGTTACTAGCAAGCACTTTATTATTAAATTAGTGTAAAGTCAGACTGCCGTATGTCTTATAAACATTGTCATGACAGCGTTTTATCCCTTTACATAATTTTAATAGTTTAACATGTCTTTTGTCTTTCAACTTTTAAAGTATAATGCTACACTTTAGACGTATACATATTAAAATAGATATAAGACATTAATTTTCTAACAAGGAAGGTACTTATTATGAAAGTATTGATTACAGGGGGCGCTGGTTTTATCGGTTCGCACATCGCAGAGAAATTTAACAACGAAGGTGGAGAAGTGTTTGTCGTAGATAACCTCTCTACAGGTAAACGAGACAATATTCCTTTTATAGATGAAGATCATTTTTATCAAAATGACGTGAAAGACTTTGAATTACTCGAAGAACTTGTGAAAGTGCATCAATTCGATTACGTCTTTCATTTAGCTGCAATGGTCAGTGTCGTAGAAACTGTGGGCAAACCAGTTGAATCTAATGGGGACAATATTGATTCAACGATTCATTTATTAGAAGCAAACCGTCAACATAACCCGAATTTGAAAAAATTCTTATTTGCTTCATCTGCCGCAATTTATGGTGATTTGCCAGATTTACCAAAATCAACAGATTCCAAAATTAATCCTTTATCACCTTATGCAGTACAAAAATTCGCAAGTGAACAGTATACAAAGATTTATCATTCACTCTATAACTTGCCGACTGTTTCTTTACGTTTCTTCAACGTTTATGGTCCAAGACAAAATCCAGAGTCAGACTACTCAGGGGTATTATCAATTTTAAATCAAAAATTCTTAAACAAAGATGACTTCACTTTCTTTGGTGACGGCAAACAAACACGTGACTTTATTTACATCAAAGATTTACTTCAAGCAATTTGGATTGTGTTAGAAAAAGAAGAAACAAACGGAAAGATTTATAATGCGGGTACTGGAGAAGAAACAGATTTATTAACTGTTTTCAAAGCCTTTTCTGACTACTTCGGTTATGAGGTTCATTATTCATTTGAAGATGAACGTGCAGGTGACATTAAATATTCTCGTTCAGATGTGACACCGTTAAAAGCATTAGGTTATCAACCTGAATATCCTGTATCTAAAGGTATTGCGGAGTATCTAGAATATAATAAAAATTAACTTTAAAATAAAAAAATTCCCAAGCGGCAATCGTTCGCTTGGGAATTTTAGCATTTCAATTCATTAGGGTACTTATAAGAAATCAACTTCTATTCTGTATATTACTATGACTTTCTTATTTTAAATATGTACAAATTAAACAAAATTATTAAAGCTTATGCACATATTTGTACATCATTGTTTACCGTATTGCTTAATCAATTGATTCATTAATTCTGTCGCAGTTTCATCTTCAGTCGGTTTAAATAACTCGTCTGGTCTTAAGTTAGGATCTTTGTCATTATGGTCTTTTGGCGCAAACCCTGAAGACAATGTTACTTGTTGACTCGGTTTAAATTGGCATTCGTAAACTTTACCGTCATCTGCGAATAAGTATTTTGTGATGGGTTGATTTAAATCTGCCACATTACGATAACCTTCTATATTAGATAAATCTTTCGCTTTCTCATCAAATCCTGTTACACCTTGGTTAGAGTGATAAAATACCACGCCTACTAAATTATGACGTTCAAAAGCTTTAGGGCCTGGTTCATTTTGATTACTGACTTGCAGCTCACCTTTAGGTGTCATCGCATACCAGTCTCCTGTTGAAATTTCCCCTGCTCCAAAATAACGATTAGAAGCTGCTAAACCTTGTTGATTAGCACGTTTGTCTGCCCACTTCATCACTTCTTCTTTTAATTTTGCTTGTTCTTGACTAGATAATTTCTCTTTGTTTATTTTAATGTCTTTAGAACTTGAGGCTGGTTGATTTTGTTGTGTCTGTGCTTTAGCGTCACTTGTCTTTTTCTCTTGTTGATCGCTGCATCCTGTTAATAATAAGCTCAAGCTTGCGACTGCCGCAGTATATGTTAAAAATTTCTTCATTTTGTTGCCTCCTATGTATAAAGGTATAGGACTCGTATGATTTACGAGTCCCTACCTGAGTCAAATGACTTAATTAAAGCTATCAACAGTTATTATTTTTTGTCAGTTTTTGAAATACCGAATTGGTCGATTAACTTAACTGTTCTTTGTTCGCCTTTACTGATGTCACCGTTTAATTGATAGATTTTCACAATCAATTTGTCGCCTTTCACTTCATAAACTGAGAAGTTTTGAGCTGATGAGTCACGGTTATTTTCATGGCTATCGTTAAACGCATCTGTTTTTTGAGGTTGTTCACCTACTGCGAATAAGTTGTTGTATTCTTGACGTTGTGCTTCAGTTAACCAGCTCAATTTCGGACGAATTTTCTTGATATGTTCTAATGGTTTGCTGTAGATATCATCATAAGCTTTTGTACCACCTGTGTTTGGCAACACGTAAACTGAACCTTTTGGATTGTCGTAATATGTGACACCATCTTCACCTTTAACTTGTTTTGCATCTTCAATTTTAGCGTTTACGAAGCTATTTTTTGTTGAAGTATGCTGTAACATTTTAGTTCTAGCGAGTACGTGGTCATGTCCTTGTAATACTAAATCCACATCTAAATCATCGATTTCTTTCGTTAATTCTTCACGTAATTTCTTAATGTCTTCATCTTCTAAGGCATGGTAAGACTTAGAGTACATTGGTTTATGCAAGTTTAAGATAACCCATTTTGAGCCGTTTTCACGTGCTTTTTTGATATCTTGTTTAATCCATTCCATTTGTTTTTTACCAATGGCTTTACCTTCTGGATTATCTTCACCTTTTTTGTTGTCATTTGTATTTGCGACAACCATGTGTGCTCCGTTGTAGTCAAATGAGTAGTATGAACCACCGTTGACTGCGTTATTTGCTTTAGGTACGTTCACGTGACGGTTGAAACGATCTAATAACTTTTTGTTCTTCTCATCGAATGCATATTCATCATGGTTACCTGCTGCTGCTGCAACTGGTAAAGACATGAATGATGGACGAGATTGGTCATAAATGTCATTCCACTCATCTTCAACTTGTGAGTTCTCTACGAAGTCACCTGTATGCAATGCGAAGTTTGGATTACCTGCTGTTTTAATTGCTTCAGCGATTGTGTTTGCACCGAATTTCGCTTCGTTACGTACGTGTTCGTTCCAGTAAGCATTTTGTGTATCCGTATATTGTACGAATTTGAATGGATCACCTGCGTTACCAGATGTTCTGAATGTACCGACTTGGCTTTGTTTGCCTTTTTTACTACCAACTTGGTAGTAGTATGTTGTATTTGGTTTTAAGCCTGTTGCTTGTGCTTTATAGTTATATTCTTTCACGTTCATTAAAGATGCTTTACCGTGTTGATCACCGCTTGTCCATTCTGGACCGCCTGCACCTTTATCTGTGTAATAACCTTTAATTTTTGGTTTGCCATTTTCATCTTTGACTGGCTCACCATTATCATCTTTCTCCACATCAGCGAAAATGAAGTGGCCTGAATGATCTCTTTCTATGTATTGAGAGTCCACTTGTTCTGCTTTAGCTGTGAATGTTTTCGCGTCTTTCATATTCTTTGAAGTTGAGACCCAAACTTGTGGTGCTTCAGCTTTATCTGTTGTAAACCAGTTGAAGCCCATTTCTGTTTTAGTATCACCATTAAAGTTTGTCATAATACGGTTCGGACTGTTTTTCTTTTTAACAGGTGCTACTTTTGGTTTCTTATTTAATAATTTAATACCTTGTTGTTGTTGATGTGCTTGTTGCGCTTGCGGTGCTGCTTGTGGCGCTGGTTGGCCGCTGGCATCTGCTTGTGCTGCCCCTGTTGATAATAAAAGCATTAAACTTGCCATACTTCCTGCTACAATCTTAGTCATCTTGATATTCTTCAATGCGCTACCTCCAAAATAGGTTGAAATTTAAAGGAAGTCCCAAAATTAAAAGACACCGTGATATCTGTCTTCAATAGACCTTTACTTCCTCTCAACACAAATTGTAGCAAGCAATCTTTAAGCTATTATTAAGTTGGTGTTTGGTTTGTAAATTCTATTTAAACAAAAGTATAAACAATAACTAAAACAACTATACATGGGTATACTGTATGTGATTTTTATAATGAAACACATTATTATACGACGTTATATATCTAATTGTAGACATCAAAAAACACAAATAAAAAAAGCACCCGTTTTAAATACGAGTGCCTCTAACTATAAATTAATAGTTATGAACTTGACCGTTTTTAATTGTTGTTTTGACATGCATGTCTTGATCTAATAAGACTAAGTCTGCATCTTTGCCTTCTTTAATGCTGCCTTTATGAGCGTCTATACCTAACGCAATGGCTTGATTTAGGCTTGTTACACGCCACATTTCTTCGAGTGATGCACCAGTAAATGTAAGCATATTGCGTAAGCCGTCATTCATTTTTAAGATACTGCCAGCTAAAGCACCTGATTCTAATCGCGCTTCTGAGCCTTTGACAATAACGTTTTGTCCGCCTAAATCATACTCGCCATCTGACATACCTTTTGCGCGCATCGCATCTGTGATTAAGTAGAATCGTTTATTGCCTTTCATTGTATAAGCGATTTTAACTGATGCTGGATGTGAATGAATACCATCTGCGATTAGTTCTGTATGGATACCGTCGTTGGTCCATGCCGCACCAAATTGTCCAGGCGCACGATGTTCAAATGGAGTTCCTGCATTATAAAGATGAGTGACATGTTTTGCGCCATGTTCTACTGCTTCATTCACTTCATCAAATGTCGCAACAGTATGACCCATAGAAAAGATAATTTGGTCGGATAATTTTTCTAGAACTTCTTTTGCACCTTCTACTTCTGGGGCAAAGGTAATCACTTTAATATTACCGTCAGCTTTCTCTTGGAAGTGTTCAATCGCATCTACTGAAGGACGTTGTACATATTTAGGGTTTTGGGCGCCTACTTTATGTTCTGAAATAAACGGACCTTCTAAATGAACTCCTGCAATTTCAGCCGCATTTTCTTTATCTTGAACTGCTTTATATTCCACAATATTTTCTAAGGCACGATCGATGTTTTCCACTGATTGTGTCATTGTTGTCGCAAGGAAAGATGTAGTACCTTCAGAAAGTAACGATTCAGCTAAATGTTTCAATCCGTCAAAGGAAGCATCCATCGCATCTTGTCCGTACCCACCATGAATATGAATATCAATAAACCCAGGTAAAACATATTGTCCTTGTGCATCCACTACTTCTAGATTTCCTTGATAATCACCATGACCAACCTCTGAAATTTTGCCATCAGAAATTTTCACATAACCTTTATCTAAGACACCTGTTTCTGTATAAACTTTACCGTTTGTCACTACATATTCAGTCATTTTCTAACCTTCTTTATTCATAATATATACCATTGGTATTTTAACACATAACAGCGCCCCAAACTTGAAAATTAATTTCATAACAAAACATCAAAAAAAGCAGAAGCCTGTCAGACTTCTGCCGTATCACTCAATGTTTTTGTCTTACACTCATGATGTTTACTGCTTTCTAAATCTTTAATTTTTAAAGTACTAATTAATGAACGATATAAAAATTGAACAACGATACAATGACTCCGATTATAGTACAAGATATTGTAATGGTAGTTATCATTTCTTTTTTCCATGTACAAAACTTGTTTTCTAATCTAGATTCAAACTTCTCATCTAATTTATTTATTGCTTGTTTAACTTCACTAAAGTTTTGATTCGTTTCATTATTCATCTCTTTTAATCGTTTGTCTACTTGTTCAAAGCGCTTGTCTACCTGTTCAAAACGCTTATCTACTTGATCAATACGTTTATCTACTTGGTCAAATCGTTGATTCACCTGTTCGAAGCGTTGATTAACTCCATTAAATCTTTCTTTTACATTTTCGGATTCTATTTTAAAATTTTCTTGTATGTTACTTAAATGTTGGGTTGTTCTTGCTTGTTCTATTTGGATATTTTTAACGTCAAGTGCTAAAATTTCAAATTTATTTTCAATAGCTGTTAATCTTTCTAATGGTGTTTTCACTGGAAAAATTTCATTACCTTTTTCCTCATTATACTTAGGAACTAAATTATTATCTGCCGTAGTCATCTTGATGTTCTCCTTTGAAGTATAGATTTATATTTTTAAGCGTCCTCGATTATTAATTACTTATTTATAACTTCGCTGAATAGTTATAAAGTCATTACGCTAAGACGGCTGAACCCCAGCAAAATAAGGCATACGATGTAGATATTTTAAAGATTTTTTCATAGTTGATACCGCCCTTCCTTATATTTAAACACTGAAGCACTCACTAGTTCCCCTAGATATTTATTAATATAATTATACTACGGTTCAATTCTTAATTCCATATACAACTTGAATTTTAATTTTACTATTTAGGTAAAATAATTGTCATCTTTTTTACGAAATTGAATCAAACTAGGTAAATAAAAAACAAAAAACACAATCCCCCTAATCCGTGCGACTCATTTCACACTTTTAAAGAGATTGTATTTAAAGTCTATCTAATATGACTTCTCACAAAACTTCCTGTTGATCCATTTAACGCTTCTCCGCCTGCCATTTCAACTTTGGCGTAATTATAAGGTGATGTACCCCAGAGGTTATAGCCGTATGTGCGTAATCCATAGATACGATAATTACCATCAACCATGACTGATCCTGAAGCACCTGCACGGAATTTATCTTTGGTTTGTAGTTCTGTTCCGTTTGAAGATTTTTGTATGAATTTTAATTTACTCCAGTAGGATTTTGTATTATCTCCATTTTGCCATGGATAACCTACTGAATAGAGATTGCGATTATAAGTTAAGTTGTTGATTTGTGAATTCGACGCAAGAGGTAATGCTTGTGTGTAGTTCGTCAGCTTTTCTTTGGTATAGACTAATGCGACATCTGCTTCAGGTACTTTAACTACTTTTGTTGCGTGGAAAGTATAAGTTTTTGCCTTACCATCGCGATTTAAATCAAACGTAATATATTTAGGATTAGCTGCCGCACCTTTAGCATCATCTATCACGTGTGCATTGGTAATTAATGTATAAGGTCCTATAACAGTCCCTGTCCCCATACTGTCTTTACCTTTACCTTTCCAACCATCTTTATTACTAATACGTCCTACTGCTTTATATTTTCCTTTGTATGCATTTGCGATGTGTTTAATTTGTACATCATTATTAGAAATTCGCTTTGTTTTAGGATAAGCTTTAGACGCATTATAATCCGTCATCCCATTATAATAATAGCTACCTGCTGCTAACGTTTCTGTATTTGTTAAAGTTAAACTAGCCACAACCGCAAGTGATACAACTGCACTTTTGAATATATGTTTCATGTATATCCCCTTATGTTTTTTCTCATTGTATCACACGTATTAACGGCTGTATTTGCTTGTTTCAATAGTCTTACTTGTAAGCAGTAAAAACCTACAATGAAAGCGATTCGCTATTGCAATTTTAATGCAAGTGATTTATGATGTGTTTGTATATAGAAGGAAGTTATATTTCAAGAATGAAAAAGTCAGTCCAATACGTTAACGCCTCGCTACACGATTAGTTAAAGTATTGAATATGATGACTTCCTGAAATACTATGAATCAAATAATTTCAATAAGTCCACTGGAAGTGCCTGTTCCTACAGGCTGAGATCCTTATGTATGATAAGGAAATTCTTGGAACCTGATCTAGTTTATACTAGCGTAGGAAAGTGGCGTATTGTACGTTTAATGCGCTATTTTCTTATATGGAAATAGCGTTTTTTTATTTCGCTTTTCTTGCGACTTATTGATTAAAGAAGGTGAATCCATCGTGTGGGTCGCGATAACGCCATATGAACTCACAAAAACAACCATAGCTCAATATGTTGAAATAGCGCCTGTGATTGACTGTTTAATTGTACGTACTGACCAAGCAACTCAAGCTACGGATATTCAACGCTTACTAGATGCTGGATTTCCTAAAGCTAAAATCACTGCGCATTCCAATATAAAACTATTTGAAAATTTTGATTTAAAGCGTATTCATTTTAAAGAGATGGACGAGCGTGCCTTTGAATTTAAAAACAAGTATCCAGATGCATGTGTCAGCATGTCTACACATCATAAAGATACAATTCAATCCGCTAAAAATCATCACTTAGATTTTGTGTTATTCGGTCATCTTTTCGAGACCGGTTCTAAACCAGGTTTACCGCCACGTACGCCATCTGAAATATCAGATGCCTTACAAGTAGATATGCCTACCATCGCACTTGGCGGTATTAACGAAAATACCTTATCACAAGTGTCGCATGGTTTTAGTGGTATCGCAGCCATTTCTTTCTTCTTACAACATGATATACAAACACTTCGCACCCTCAAGGAAGGTGAACATTATGTATGATTTAGCCATTATCGGAGCAGGCGTCATCGGAATGTCTATCGCAAGACATTTAAAAGACAGTGGTTTATCTATCGCATTAATCGACCGTGATATCGAAGGCAAACATGCCTCTTATAAAGCAGGCGGTATGTTAGGTGCACAAAATGAATTTAAAGAGGATAGCCCCCTCTTTCGTTTAGCACTTACATCCCGTGCTAAGTTCAACGCATTAAGTACAGACTTATTTTCAGAAACAGGTATTGATATTCAGTACCAACAAAATGGCCTGATTAAGTTAGCCACTCAAACAGAAGATGTCCCATCATTGAAACAACAATATGCATTTCTTCATTCACATGATGAGGATGTTCAAGATTTATCAGATACTGATTTAGCATTACTGACCAATCATTTAGTTAAAAGTACAGAAGCCATGATGTTTGTGCCGCACGATCATCAAATCAATGCCAATCATTATACTAAGGCGCTTCATGCTTCACTCGAAAACGCACCAAATATTGATCGCTTCTCACACACGAACGTAACCGCAATTCATCGTGTCGGTGAAGGTTATGATATTGAGGCAGAGCGTAACGGACGTCGCACTTTAACAAAAGCACATAAAGTAATTGAAGCTACAGGTGCTTGGGCTGGCAATGTCTCAGAACAACCAGACATTCAAGAAGCAGTCAGCGGCGTTAAAGGCGAAGTCTTGCTCGTTGAAAATGAAGACTTAGATTTAAAACAAACGTTATTTATGACTAACGGATGCTATATCGTACCTAAACCCCCGCATCGTTTCTTAATCGGCGCAACAAGCTACTTTGATGATTACTCTGTCGGTGTATCTGAACAAGGTAAAACATGGTTATTAGAAGAAGCGATTAAACGTGTGCCTGAACTTGCGGGAAGCAAAGAACTCAAATACTGGTCAGGTATTCGTCCATGGACTAAAGAAGAACAGCCGATTATGGATGAAGTACAAGAAGGATTATGGATTATCACTGGCCATTACCGTAATGGTATTTTATTATCACCTGTTATCGGTGAATTAATGGCCGAATGGGTTGCGACTGGACATCGTCCACAAACACTCGAACCCTTTCAATTTGAATTAAGGAGGGAGAAACATGAAGTGCATCATTAATGGTGATCCGTTCACATTCGATACTGAAGTCACAATTCAAGATATTTTAGATCATTTAGAACTCGACAAAAAACGTGTCATCGCAGAACATAACCAAAACTTAATACAACGTGAAGACTTCGCAAACCAAATCGTACGCGAAGATGATCGTTTAGAACTATTAGAATTTGTTGGAGGCGGATAATATGTTAAAAATTGGACCTTATGAAATGGAATCAAGATTATTACTCGGTACAGGAAAATTTGAAAATGAAGATGTACAAACGAAAGCTATCGAAGCTTCAGGTACAAACGTACTGACATTTGCGGTACGTCGTATGAATCTCTATGACAAAAACTTACCGAACCCCCTTGCGAACGTTAACTTAAAAGACTTCGTTACGTTCCCTAATACAGCTGGTGCGAAAACAGTTGAAGAAGCTGTTCGTATCGCAGAAATCGCAAAACACGCAGGTGTTTGCGACATGATTAAAGTCGAAATTATCGGTGACGATGAAACATTACTACCTGATCCGATTGCGACGTATGAAACATGTAAAATTTTATTAGAACGTGGCTACATTGTATGTCCTTATATCTCTGAAGACCCAGTATTAGCCAAACGTTTAGAAGAATTAGGTGTTCATGCGGTAATGCCTTTAGCTTCACCTATAGGTACAGGCCGTGGTATCAACAACCCATTAAACCTAAGCTATATTATTAAGAATTCAAATGTACCGATTATCGTTGATGCAGGTATTGGTTCAGCGAAAGATGCGGCACAAGCGATGGAACTTGGCGCAGATGGTATCTTATTAAACTCTGCTGTATCACGTGCCAAAGATCCAGTAAAAATGGCAGAAGCAATGAAACTTGGTGTTGAAGCAGGTCGTTTAAGTTATGAAGCTGGCCGTATCCCAATTAAATATACTGCACAAGCATCAAGCCCTACCGAAGGTTTAGGATTCTTATAATGCCTACACCGTCAGAAACACCAGAATTCAACGAACGCTATAGCCGCCAAACACGCTTTGCGCCTTTTGGCGCACAAGGTCAACACAACCTTGAACACACACATGTATTAGTCATGGGTGCGGGTGCCCTTGGCAGTCATATAGCTGAACAACTTGTGCGTATGGGTATCGGCAAATTAACCATCGTCGATATGGATATTGTTGAATTAACCAACCTTCATCGCCAAACACTTTATGATGAAACAGATGTCACAGAAATGCGTCCGAAAGTCTATGCATTAGCAGATAAACTAAAAGTTATTAACTCTAATGTAGAAGTAGATCCTATCTATGAAGAAATCACTTCAACAAATATTGAAACGATGATTCAAGATATTAATCCAGATATTTTATTAGATGGAATGGACCATTTTGCGATTCGCTTCTTATTTAATGAAGTTTGTCATAAATTAAATTTACCTTGGATTTATGGTGCAGCTGTTGGAGGTAAGGGTTCTGTCTATGCGATTGATTATACAGGTCCTTGTTTACGTTGTTTTATGGAAGAAACACCTGAAACTGCAGAAAGTTGTGCAATTAATGGTGTGATACCACCTGTCATTATGCAGGTCGTGAGTTATCAGATTGCGGAGCTGATGCGTTATGTATCAGGCACAGGCTTCTCTGGCAAACTCATTACGGTGTCACCCTTTGAAGTCAAACAACAATCTATGGATGTCAGCCGCTTCAAAAACCCTAATTGCACAGTCTGTGCACAAGGTAATTACGAATATCTAGGTAAACGTCAATCAAACGTCATCGAAGGCAGTTGCGGGGATACATTCGTCTTCCGCTTCAAACCTGATCATTTTGACAACGCTGACTTATTCCCAGGTCAAATTCTTAAAGCGAATCCTTACGTCAAACTTTTAAATGTAGACGGTTATGAAGCCACACTCTTTAAAGATGGCCGCATGAATGTTCATCATATTGAAGATGAAGACACTGCAGAAACACTTTATCGCACTTTATTAAAAGCAGTAAAATAACAATGAAACCACACAATAGAAGTGTACACCTAAAACGCGTGTACACTTCTTTTTTACTGAATAAGGCGTTCAGTTATTAAGAAACTTTAATTATTTAATCTCAATATTACTTCTAACTTACAAACAAGTTCTTTCATTTATTCAAAGCACTTTGCGATAATATTGTTAAATAAGCAAAAATGATTTGAGTTCACTTAACTTATAGAATACAATAATACTGTATAATTATTAATTTAAGGGATGAGGATATGGAAAGAGAGAAACGTCTTGATTTAATTAAATTATTACTAAAGAATAACAAGATTTCTACAGTACGTGAGTTAGCTGAAATCATGGAAGAGCAATACAATTTAATTTTCAGTATGACCACAGTCGCAAAAGATTTACAACATTTAAGAGTGACGAAAGTTCCGAATGGCTCAGCCCCTTCTTATTATGTATTACCAGAAAAAAATGAAGCAAACAGCTTTCGTGAAGCTTTCAAGAAATATCGCGACGATAGTATTAACTCTATTATCGTTAAAGACAGCTATATCCTAATTAAAACAGAACCGGGATTTGCCCGTACCATCAATTACTGTATTGACCAAATGCAACTGCCGCATGTTTTGGGCACAGTCAGTGGTAATGATGTTATTATGATGTTAATGAAATCAAATGAAGAAGCAGAATATGTGAAATACTTATTATTGAAGCCTTGATGAGCTAAATAAAGATAAATGAAAAGAGAGAAGCGACATGATTACTTTGTTCAAAAGTAATCATGTCGCTTCTCTCTTCTTCTACAAGGACTTACTTACAGTCCAAGTTTGATGATTTTTTAACACTAAATTTTGTTTACTTAAATCTCTGATCACATGACTGGCTTTTTCTCTTGATACACCTGCTAACTCACTTAACAGTGTCACAGTCATAATCTTATCTAGTTCGTAATAAGCACCTTGATCGTTTCCTACCGTTTCGCACATTACGCGCAATGTGTTTATCACCTTTTGTTCGGCATTACGACCAAGTAAAGCCATATTACGTTCAATGTTTTGGTTGGCTTCTGTACGTAATAAATCAAAGATTTTAATAAACGTATCTTCGTGGTTTTTACATAAATATTCAATGACATTTTTAGGTACTCTGACAATCAAGCTGCTTGTGAGCGCTGTACATGATTCATGGTAATGATCAGAATGGAATAAATGATTTAAAGGAAACATATTAATCGGTCGGTTCAACATTAAATAGTCGTCACCGTTTTCGTTCAACATTTCTCTTGATACATAACCTTCTAATAATACATAGATACTATCCGCTTCTGATCCTTGATAATAAATCACTTGCCCTTTTTCATAGTTCCTGACATAAATCTCAGAAAGATGAGGAACGAGCAGCCCTGATGGTACCTCTAATATTTTCGATAATGCTTGAATCGACGCTTGATAATCTTCAGTACTATTGCTCATACACGTTCACCTCATCTCTTTCTCTCTTTTTCATGAATGTGTGTTGAAAATATAGTTTTTATTAATTGAGACAGCTGAAATATCTGCCCTTTTTTCAACATGTGCAACGTGTTTATTGTATCATATTGCGTTCGCACACACATTCTTATGTATACAGATAGAAAGGCAGCTTACAGGATGTAGCGAGGTCCTGCAGGCTGCCATTTCTTTATCTGTTGTCAGGATTTCATGCGTCAGTAATTAGAAGACACTTACTGCGCCACTGAACAATCTTATTAAACCAAGAATGGCAAAGATGACAATGAATCCCATTAAAATGTAGTCTCTTGTGATGAATTTGATACCTTTGTTGCGTTGTACAATCCAGTAAACGAACAGACCAGGTACATATAGCAACATTGTCAGTAGCAAGTAGTCCACGCCTGCTGCGTAAATGAGCCATACCGCATAGATAGAAGCGATAATACCGATTGCCATTTGTAGGTTGCTTTTACGATCATACTGCAATGTATATTTGAACTGATAGAATGCACTGAATGCATATGGAATCAATATCGCACTGGATGCGAGTGAGAATGCGAATTGATACGCACTATCTGTAAATAACATACTGATTAAGAACAGTTGTACTAAGATGTTTGTGATTAGGAGTGAATTGACTGGTGCACCATTTTTGTTTTGTTTCGCAAACCATTTCGGGAACATTTTATCTTTTGCGACGATGAATGGTAACTCACCAGCAAGCAATGTCCAACCTAACCAAGCTCCAAGTACTGAGATGATTAAACCAATGTTTGTCACAACTGAACCCCATGGGCCGACGATGTGAGCAAGTAAAGCTGCCATTGATGGACTGCTTAATTCAGAGATTTGATTTTGTTCGATAACACCTTGTGCAAGTACAGTTAATAAGAAGTAAATCACTAATACAATCAATAGACCGAGTACTGTAGCTGTACCCACATCTTTCTTCGTTTTAGCACGGCCTGAGAATACAACCGCACCTTCAATACCAGTGAATACCCATACTGTAATCAACATTGTACCTCTCACTTGTTCCATAATGTTTGAGAAGTTGATTGGTAATGCGATGTTGCCTTTCATTCCTGCAAAACCGGCCATAAACGTGTCAAAGTTAAATGCGACGATCATACATACAATCGCTAGGAAGATAGGAATTAACTTGGCAACTGTGACAATACTGTTGATTAGGGTTGCTGTTTCTACGCCTCGCAGAATCAGGAAGTGTACACCCCAAAGTAAAATGGAGGCTACGATAATACTTGGAAGTGTGTTGCCGCCTTTAAATATCGGGAAGAAGTTGCCGACTGCTGACATCAGCAACGTGGCATATGCAACGTTCCCTAAGAATGCTGCGAACCAGTATCCCCATGCACTGGAGAAACCGACGAAGTCACCGAAACCGGCACGTGCATAACTGTAAATACCGCCGTCTAAATCAGGACGTTTATTTGTTAAGTTCTGGAATACAAATGCGAGTGATATCATACCTACAGCTGTAATGATCCATCCGATGATAATTGCTAATCCGCCGGCATTGCTGCCCATGTCAGAGATAATATTAAAGGCGCCGCCGCCGATCATTGAACCAACGACCAGACCGATTAAAGCCGTTTTACTGAGTTTACTTTGTTCTCCGCTCATCTTCAAAACTCCTTTAATGCTTGAGACTCTCTCAAAGCATGTGTTGTCAATTTATTTATTTTTTGACGCTATACTGCTTTAATTGTTTTAAAGGGCCTGCGCCTCTTGCTATTTCCAAAATCATAGGCCATGTACAAACATGTCGCCGTGAATAGGTATCAAATTAAGTCAAAGCAGTATTCAATCTAAAGCCAGGCTTTAAGTGATGACGCTAAACTGCCTCTATTGATGCAATCCTTATCACTTAAAGCACTGTATACTTTAGAATTAGATATCTTCACGGTATAACGGTTGGCTCATGCAACGTGGGCCCCCGCGTCCGCGAACTAATTCACTACCTGTTACTTCGATAACTTTAATGCCTTTGTCGCGTAATAATTGGTTAGATACATAGTTACGGTCGTAAGTAACAACGACACCTGGACGGATTGTTAATGTGTTAGATCCGTCGTTCCATTGTTCACGAGGTCCTACGATGCGGTCACCGTCACCTGTCGGAATGAAGTCGATGTGGTCTAAATTCAACGCGTCTTTTAATGTTTCTTTTAAATTGTGTGTACGTGTGATTGTGATATCTTTGCCATCTTCAGTTGGTTCAAGTGTGAAGATATTCATGTCTTCACCTTTTTTCTCGATAGCTGAGTGGATTGTGAATTTATCATAGTCAATCATTGTGAATACTGTGTCTAAGTGCATGAATGCACGTGTATTCGCGATTTCAATCGCAACAACTTTTCTGATTTTTGAATCTGGGTTCGCAAAGATTTGACGTGCTAATTTTTCAATCGCTTGTGCTGATGTTCTTTCAGAGATACCGATTGCGATTACTTCTTCAGAAAGAACTAATTCGTCTCCACCTTCAATGTTGTAAGGTGAGTTTCTGTCTAACCATACTGGAATATCAGCATCTTTGAATCTTGGGTGATGTTTTAAAATATAAGTGATGAAGATAGACTCTCTGCGACGTGCTGGCCAGAACATACGGTTAACTGTCATACCATTACCTACTGACGCTTGTGGGTCACGTGTGAAGTAAAGGTTTGGCATTGGGTTCATGTAGAATGGATAAGAATCGTCCACATACTCTACTAAGTGTGCATGGTCTTGTCTTACTTCTTCTTTACGAACACCTGCCATTACTTTTTCGATTAAGTCTTCGTTATTTAATGTTTCGAATAACTCTTTTACTTCTTCTTCATGGCCTAATAATGTATCTTCAGATTCCGCTAATACATCTTCAATAAATTGTTCACGTACTTTTGGATCTTCAATGGCTTCTGCAGCTAATTTTTCTAAATAAAGCACTTCTACGCCTTCGTCACGTAGCACTTGTGCAAATTTGTCATGCTCTTCTTGTGCTACTTTTAAATACGGGATATCATCAAATAATAATTCTCCTAAATACTCAGGTACTAAATTTTCTAATTCTTTACCAGGTCGTTTAAGTAATACCGTTTTTAATTTACCGATCTCACTGTTTACTTTAATTGGATGTTCATTCATTTGTGAAACCTCCTTGTTTTATTTATCTATATTGTAAGCCCTTTCAAATGATACTCATGTGAATTAAATCACATTACAACTGTTGTACTTTTCACACTTATCTTTTTATTCATTACATGTTTCTGTATATTTAATACATTTATATGGGGTTTACATGTATAAACTATGAATAATAAGCGAATTTAATGTGCTTTAAATCCCAAAGAAAAAATTTTATTCATTTTTTAGAGAATATATACATTATGTTTCATAAACCGTGTCAGTGTGGCCCTTTTAACAATGCATCTCAGTCTTAGTATTTTGAGACATAAAAAAAGAACCAGCATAAAGGTCCAATATAAATCCCTCCTTATGTGGCTCTACCCGTATTTGATTAAATAACCGCTTCTTTACAAAACTTTAAAATTGTACCAAACTGCATAAAAAAAGAAAACCACGGTGTGGTTTTCAACATTTATTAATATGTTCTTTCTTCATACCTATTTCTTATAAATCATCCATTATCTATCTTACTTTAATCTCTATACATGGTTGATGCGCTGTATTATATACAATCATATGCGTATAACTGTCTTTTGAATCCACTTGAATGTATAACCATTCATCTTTTATGATCATCTGTTTATATTTAATGTCTAACTTGCGATAAGCTTTTAATTCATGATCATGCGATGCCCCTACCTCTAATACTTTCATTACCACAAAATCTCCAGGCATCACATCCTCTTGCCAATGAATAGGGTTATAATCAGAGACTGTTTTTAAATACGTTTCAACATCATCCCACTTTATTTCTAACGGTAAAGCTTGGGCTGGTAATGAAAATGCTTCTTTAACGTTAAGTGTTTTAGATGATGAGGATTGTTGATGAAATGTCTCTTTCATAGTAACAAACATTGTTTCAACCTCTATCCATATATCAGCGCTATCCGTTGCGGTAACTGTCAGTAAATAACGTGATTGATCAAAGTGTTTAAGCACTCGTTGATCTATTAATTTAAGTTCAGCTGTATAAGCTTTTCCTTCTATTAAAGAATGATAACGATGGATGCGTTTCTGTCTTAAGATAAAAGAATGTTCAGCTGATGCTTGAAAGGGTTCAAAACGATGCCAGATATCTGTTAAATAAAACGCATCTAAAGGAATAGAAGCGTATTTTGACGATAATTTCCAAGTAAATGTCTGTTTCATTTAGTGCTCTACCTTCTCAAATAAAGTCGAAATACCTAATCCGCCACCAATGCCCATTGTAGCTAATGCATGATTTCCAGGGAAATACGTAAGAATAGAAATCAGTCGTGCGACTAAATTTGCGCCGCTTGCGCCATATGGATGTCCTTCAGCGAGCGCACCACCAAATGGATTTACTTGTCTTTCTTCTATACCAAGCAAGTCCATAGAAGCGAGTACTTGAGAGCTGAAAGCTTCATTAAATGCGACCCAATCTATATCTGAAATAGATAATTGATGTCTCATTAATAGTTGTTCAGTCGCAGGGACAGGTCCAATACCTAATAATTTGGGATTGACTCCTGAGACCTGTGCATCTATAAATTTCAATTGACCTTTTAACCCGAGTGCTTCTGCTTTTTCACGTGACATAACTAACGCTAACGCAGCACCGTCACTTTTAGGACAAGCATTGCCGACAGTGACTGAGCCTGCATCGAACAGCGGTTTCAATCGTGCTAAACGTTGTGCAGACATCTTTTGTTTGGGTGCTTCATCTTGTGTTACTTGTTCACCACGGATTGTTAAAGGTACGATTTCACGTTGGATTTGTGATAAATGTTCAAAGTATTTTTGATGACTACGTGCCGCAAAAGCATCTTGACGTTCACGAGCAACTTGATAAACTTGCGCTACATTTTCAGCTGCTTCTAACATGCTTGGATCTCCCATAGATTCTGGGGTAAAAGGCGCACGTTCATATATTTCTGGTGGGTGTTTCTCATACAGTGATTGCGGTTTTTGAATTTTCCATGGTGCTCGACTTGTTGATTCCACTCCTCCTGCAAGATAAATATCTCCTGCACCGGCTTGAATCATACGACATGCCAGGTTGATTGCTTCTAAGCCTGAGCCGCATTGGCGATCTATCGTCATACCTGGAATATCAGAAGAGAGTCCGGCATGAAGTAATGATTTACGTGCGAGATTACCACCGTTACCTACTGTATTACCAATGATGACATCTTGTATATTTGAAGCGATAGACGGATGCAGCTGTATCAATTCATCGATAAGTGGCTTGAGTAAAGCTTCAGGTTCTAAATGTTTAAAGATACCGCCATACTTGCCTATTGGTGTTCGTTTCGCTTCAATAATGACTGCTTCTCTCATTTTTCTTTCCTCCCATAGCGTTCATCCATCTCTTTACGTGCGATTTTTCCGCTATTCGTCCATAACATTTCTGGTACTTCAATAAAGCGCATCGGTACTTTATAACGTTCTAAATATTGACGTAAATCACGTTTTATCTCTCGAATCGTTATAGGTTGTTTTGTTTGGTAATACGCAATCAACACTTCTCCTAACTCATAATGCCTTTCACCTGTCACCATAACGTGCTGGATCGGTGTCGTTTCTAAAATTACACGTTCCACTTCTTCAGGATAGACATTCATACCGCCCACAATTACTTTATTATTGACGCGTCCTTCTAATATCAGTTCTTGATCTTCTGTCATTTTTGCGTAATCACCTGTCGCAATAGTGTCTTGATTAGAGATGCTTTCTCCGTCTACATAGCCTGAAAAGACCATATCACTTTGAACATGAAGTTGGCCGATCTGAGTAGGGTCAGACAATTTCTGTCCAGTGTCATCAGTTAGAATAACTTTAACGCCTTTGAAAAGTTTCCCGACATTCTTTGGCGCATAATCTGTCACGTGATGATATGAAATAAAACTCGCTTCACTTGTACCGAAGAATTCAATGACTTGTGATTTCGGCATACTTTCTTTAAAGCGTTTAATCGTATGCGGTTCTAATTTCGCACCTGACGTTAGAAATGTCACAGAGATATCTCTTAACTTTTTGGTGTTTAATTGTAAAATTTGTTCTAAAACCGAAGGTACAATAAAGACGACAGCCTTTGGATGCTCAATAAGCTGATGAAATAATTGCGCAGGATGATAATCCATCTGCATATAACACGGACAATGAGAATGGTACGCATACATCATGGCATAAAGGGTCAGTGAATGCGCAATTGGACCTGGCGCAATTACGCATGAAGGCGGTGCGTTTAAGATATCGTCATTCGCATCATAACTGACTAACCAAGAGTACCTATTACGATAATATGCTTTTGGCATGCCTGTCGTACCAGAAGTAAAACCGATGTGCAATAAATCATCAGTCGGTGATGTCACCTTTTGTGAGGAAGGTGTTTCTGCTTCATTTAATTGTTCAAGACGTAGTGAATTAACACCTTCAATCTTCTTATCAGCAATCACATGTGTAATCTGATAATGATTTAAAATTTGATGTAGTTGTTCAGACGTCCACTTCGCATCTAACACTACCGGTAAATAACCGCTAGATTGTATAGCGAGATAGACACGCAAGAATTGTGCCGGATCTTGAATTAATATACCAATACTTTTTGTTTGGTTTGCCCATTGTGCAATGTAGCCACGATCTATGTTCAACACATCATTTAATTGTGCTTTTGTTAATCGGCTTGCTTCGGTTTGAATGACGATATCAGACATACAGACCACCTTTCCTTTAATAAAATTTATTTCAAAGCAGTTTAATTTTATCATAGTGCTATTGAGAAAGAATGAGTTAGCTTTATAATCTATCCACCACACAATCCAATTCATTATTCTTTTGTATGCAAAATTATTGTATACTAATTATGAACGAGGATTTTACAGTGTTTAGATTTGGACGGACGACCTTCGTAACCTCACATAAACTCGAATCTTTCCTCACTATCTATGAATTTTCATCTTGAGAACAAGGGGGCATGTTTATGGAACAAGCTCACAGAATTTTAAGTATTTATACGCGTTTGCTTCAACAAAAGGTTGTAAATAAGTATGAGCTGTCTAACGAATGGGGTGTCTCTTCAAGGACAATACAAAGAGATATCGATAATATTCGGAATTTTCTTTACGATACAGACGAATGGCATGGTTATCGTAAAGAGATTACCTACAATCATAAGTTAGAATCTTATGAAATGGACAGTTCCAGTTCAAACCATGAAGTCTCACTTTACTTTTTGCTGACGTTGTTAGAAACCGTTTCACCTGATATTGATCAACATCTTTATAATTATTTAGAATTACTGATTGCGACTTTCCATACGCAACATGAAAGCGAATTACGTGCACATTTGTCTAAGTTGAAAGTAGGCAAACGTTTCGATGAACTCAATCATATTGTGACTGCTTCACGTGCAATCAATAAATCTCAAAAGCTATATACTGATAACCACCAAGAGATTACCCCTATCGGCATTCAATATTATAACTTTACATTCAACCTAATTTATAAGATGCATGATCAAATCCTTTCTACTGACTTAAAACAAAAAGTTGTCACTTTCAGTCCAAATCACTTCCATGCACAATCCGTCTATAACTCTATAGAATGGGTCACATTTGAACTCGTGCCAGAACTCTATGAATTGATTCGACATCGTTACCAACACAAAATCATTAAATTAGTTAATAAAAAGTATTATGTCATTCGTATTAAAATGTGTGTTGAAGATGCGATTAACTTCTGTTTCACTGCACGAAATCAAGCACGGCTTGTCGGACCTGAAAGTACATATCAAATTGTGATGAAAGAATTGTTGAAACTTCAAGAAACATACTTATTTACTCGACTAAGCGCAAATGAATATTAACATGAAAGCTGTATGTTCAATTTGGACATGCAGCTTTTTTGTCGAAACTTATAATGAGTTTCTTCCTATATTAATAGCCACTTTCTGTTTATTCTATCACGCTTTCACTCTTTCTTAATCATTTTAACTTTCTGTTTAAACATATAGTCATCAGATGACATAATGTGTCATACAATGTGGATAAGTCGTGTGCTTTATTTATGAAAAGCGCATTCATTTTTCTGATAAATGAAAATTTATGTCTACACCTATTATGTAAAATAAATGTATAAGCAATATATATTTTTTTCATCTTAGTAAGTCTATCAAAGTATATGCATATTTATTATTAGGAGGATTAGAAAATGAAAAAGAAACAACTATTTTCTTTACGTAAGCTATCTGTGGGGATTGCTTCAGTATCACTTGGTACATTAGTATTTTTAGGCGGAGGACAAACAGTAAGCGCTGAAACACAAGATTTAAATCAAAAAACTCAAGAAGCTTACAACACGATTAATAACTTACCGAGTTTAACAGATGCTGAGAAAGATGCGTACAATCAACAAATTTTAGAACAAAGCGGACAAAACAACTCAAACTTTGATGCGATTTTAGCTGAAGCTCAAAAAGATAATACACAAGCAGCTGAGGATATTAACTATGCTTCTCAAGATGCTTACAATATTATCAACAACTTACCTAGCTTAACTGATGCACAAAAAGATGCGTATAACCAACAAATTCTTGAATCAGCTGGTGCTAACAACACTGACTTCGACAAAATTTTAGACGAAGCACAAGCTGCCAATGATCAAGCAGCACAAGATATCAATCAAGCTTCTTTAGATGCTTACAACACGATCAACAACTTACCTAGCTTAACTGATGCGCAAAAAGATGCATATAACCAACAAATTCTTGAATCAGCTGGTGCTAACAACACAAACTTCGACGCTATCTTAGCAGAAGCTCAAAAAGTAAATGATCAAACAGCTCAAGATATCAACCAAGCTTCTCAAGAGGCTTATAACACAATCAATAACTTACCTAACTTAACAGATGCTCAAAAAGATGCATACAATCAGCGTATCTTAGAAGTTGCAGGTACAAATAGCACTGACTTCGATGCAATTTTATCAGAAGCTAAAGCTGCTGATGCTCAAGCTGCTAAAGAAACACCTGAAGCACTAGAAGCATTAAACAAAGCAACTCAAGATGCATATAACACAATTAACAACTTACCTAATTTAACAGATGCACAAAAAGATGACTTCAACCACCAAATCTTAGTTGAAAGTGGTCAAAACAGCACAGAAAAATTTGAAGCTATTTTAGCTGAAGCAAAAGCTTTAGATGCTAAACAAGCACCAGTTGAAGAAGACAAAGCTGACGATAAAGAAAAACAAGAAGATTCAAAATCAGAAGATAAAGCTACTGAAGAAGAAGCAAAACCTGAAGACAACAAGTCTGAAGAGAAAGCTGATCAAAAAGAACAACCTAAAGAAGATGCTAAAACTGAAGGTAAAGTAAAAGAAGAAAAAAACACCTGAAAACAAAACAGATGAGAAAGCTGTAGAGAAAGATATTAAAAAAGCTGCGGATGAAAAAACTTCAGTAAAAGAGAGAACTAAAGCAGCTCATGATGCAGTGAACAAATTAGAAAATCTAACTCAAAAACAAAAAGACGCTTATATCGCACAAATCGATAAATCAGCTAAAGAGGATAAAGGTGCACAATTCGAAGCAATCTTAACAGAAGCTAAAGCAGAAGACGCTAAAGTTGCGAAAGAAAATGCGAAACCTAAAGCTGATGCAAAAGAATTACCAGCAACTGGTGAATCAGACGAAGTACTATTTGGTTTATTATCTGGCTCTTTATTTGCAAGCGCAGGTACTTTATTCTTATTAAACGCACGTCGTAAAGAAAGTAAGTAATATTTTTCTTCTATCTAACATTATAAAAACTCCCCTATCTCAAACAACCTGGTAGAAATATCTATCGGGTTGTTTTTTCTGATTCTAAGGAGAAACTTAAAAAGTAAGTTAAGATAGTTCTTCTAAAACTTTAATTTATACACATTAAACCATTAAATAATTTTCAAAACTCTATAAAAGACATATTATGTCATACTAAATGTAAAAGACACGTCTAAATTTACAGAAAATTTTCACACTTATTTTTTAAGTGAAGCATCATGTCTATATACATAGTGTAAAATATATGCATATCTATAAATAATCTATCATATTGTCATCACTACTATGCATAGTCACATTAGGAGGAGAAATACATCATGAAGAAAAAACAACTATTTTCTTTACGTAAATTAACAGTCGGTATCGCATCTGTGTCATTAGGAACAGTAGTATTTTTAAGCGGAGCGCAAGCGGTTGATGCTCAAGCCAATGCGCAAGATGCTACAACTATTACACAAAACGCTTATAACGTGGTAAATAACTTACCAAATATTTCTGATAAAACAAAAGATGCTTATATCGCAAAAATCACTGCTGCAGCTGGTAATAACAAACTTACTGATGTTGAAGGCATTGTAAACAGCGCTAAAGCTGAAGATGCTCAAGTTGCAACTGCTAAAAAAGTTGCTGCTGAACAAGACGCTAAAGCTGTTAACCAACAAGTAGAACTTGCTAAAAAAGTTGCTATTGAAACAGCTAAAAAAGATCATGCTCAAAAAATCGCTAACGCTAAAGCTGAAATTTATAAATTAGAAAACCTTTCTAATTTTACAAAAGCTAGATACAGCGCAAAAATTACTAAAGCAGCTACTGATGAAATTGCAGGATTAGTTCAAAACGCTAAAGCTGAAGATGCTAAAATTGCAACTGCTAAAAATGCAGGTAAAGAACAAGCTAAAGCTGACACTGCTGCTAAAGATAAAGCTGTTAAAGCTTTAAACCAAAAAACTGCTGATGCTTATCAAGTAATCAACTCTTTGAAAAACATCACTGACAAACAACAATTAAGCTTCTTACATCAAGTTGAAGTAGACAGCGGTACTAACAACGGCGAACGTATCGATGCTATCGTTGCTGATGCTAAACAATTAGACGCTCAATTCGCTTATGATAAAGAACAAAAAGCTAAAGCTGAACAAAAAGCTGCAAGAGAATTAAATACTTTAACTCAAGTTGCTTATAACACAGTTAACGGCTTACACAACTTAACTGATCAACAAAAAGATGCATTCAACAAACAAATCTTACAAGACAGTGGTAACAACAACGGTCATAACATTAACAATATCGTTGCTAATGCAAAAGCTTTAGACGAACAAAATGGTAACGCTAAACATGCTCGTGAAGCAGGTGCTAGCACTGTTGAACAAAAAGACAAAGCAGTTAGAGAATTAAACACTTTAACTTCTGTTGCTTATAACACAGTTAACAATTTACCAAACTTAACAGATGCTCAAAAAGATGATTTCAACCATCAAATCTTAGTAGATAGCGGAAACAACAACGGTCAAAAAATTAATGACATCGTTGCTGCTGCTAAACAAAAAGATGCTGAAAGTGCTCAAGCTAAACACGTTCGTGAAGCAGCTGCCAACACTAACCTTCCAGCAGACGTAGCTAAAAAAGTTAAAGCAGCTCACAATACTGTTGAAGCTTTGAAAAACTTAAAACCAGAACAAAAAGCTGCTGCACATCGCAAACTTAACGAAGTAGCACGTACAGATGCTAAAGCTATTGATACTGTTGTAGCTCAAGCTAAAGAATTAAATGCTAACCAAGCACCAGGTAATAACGAAAGAGCTAAACAAAAAATTGAAACAGCTCAAAAAGCTCATGCTCAAAGAATTGCTAATGCTCAAGCTGAAGTTAATAGATTGAAAAACGTTTCTAAAAATACTAAAGCTGAATACAACGAAAAAATTTCACGAGCAGCTACTGATGAGATTCCAGCATTAGTTAAAGAAGTTAAAGCTCTAGATGCTGCTAAACAACCTGCTATTGCTAAAAAAGAAATTGCCGCTGCTCAAAAAGCACATGCTGAACAAATTAAAGAATCTCAAGCTTTAGTTAACAAATTAGAAAACCTTTCTAAAGAAGCTAAAGATGAATACAACAGCAGAATTGCTAAAGCAGCTACTAATGAAGTAGAAGCAATCGTTAATGAAGCTCAAGCTGAAGATACTCATGCTGCTACTGCTAAAAAAGAAATTACAGCAGCTAAAAATGCTCACGAAGCAGAAATCGCTCAAGCACAAGCTGTTGCTAAACAAAAAATTGAAACAGCTCAAAAAGCTCACGCTCAACTACTTGCTGATGCTCAAGCTTTAGTTAACAAATTAGAAAACCTTTCTAAAGAAGCTAAAGATGAATACAACAGCAGAATTGCTAAAGCAGCTACTGATGAAGTTGCAGCAATAGTTCAAAAAGCTCAAGCTGAAAATGCTAAACAAGCACCAGTTAATAAAGAAGTTAAACCTGCTCAAAAAGCTACAACTACTCCAGGTCAAGCTAACAAAGCTGGTCAAACTACAACTGCTCAAAACAATGGTAAAGTTGTAACTGGTCAAAAAGCTGCTCAAAAAGCTGGTCAAACTACAGCTACTACTAACAAAGCAGCTGCTCAACAAAAAGCTAAAGACGCTAAAAAACAATTACCTGCAACTGGTGAACAAGATCAAGTATTATTCGGATTATTATCTGGTTCATTATTCGCAAGTGCTGGTACATTATTCTTATTAAATGCACGTCGTCGTAAAGAAAACGAATAATTTAATCGTTATTCTTTCTAAAAATTAACACCTATACTGAAACCCGGTAGGGAAATGGTCAATGGCCGTTATCCTTACCGGATTTCTTTGATTTTGACTTATTTCTCTCTAATGTCTGCACAATATTCTCCTTTGTTTATCTTTATGAATTAAAGTGTGTATCTGCTTGACGTTCTAAAGGTAATCCCGCTTCAAACCGCTCAATATACTGTTTGAAACTCTCTACATCCTCTGCTTTTGGTTCAAGCACTAATGCTTCGACATCACCAAATGCATGATAATCTAAGTAATCTGATAGTTTTTGACCTTGGTGGTCCACATGATAACGGGCAAGCACCGCAATACCCCATGCGCCGCCTTCACTGGCTGTCTGCATCACACTGACTGGACTTTCAAGTGCTGCAGCTAAGAAGCTTTGTGCTACGCGTTCTGTTTTAAAAATACCGCCGTGACCAATCATACTGTCGATTTCCAACGCTTCATTACGTTTCAATAAATCGATACCGATTTTCAACGTACTAAAAGCACTGAAAATATGTGTTTTCATCACATTCGCCAAATTAAACTGGCTTTCTACACTGCGAATGAACATTGGATAACCTTTTGGCACATCTGTAATAAATTCACCCGAAACATAGCCATAAGATAATAAATGACCAAGTTCTTTATCCCCTTCAAGCGCCTTTTCGAACATCCGTGTAAATAAGTCTTCCTTCGTATATGCAGCTCCCATCGTATCCAGCACTTCTGCGAATAAATCCATCCAAGCATTGATATCAGACGTGCAGTTATTCGCATGAATCATCGCGACTTCATCACCTGCAGGTGTCGTCACTAAATCAACTTCTGGATACAGTTTCTCTAGTGGATGATCTAAGACAATCATAGAGAAGATACTTGTCCCTGCAGATATATTTCCTGTTCTTGGTGCGACACTTTTCGTTGCGACCATACCTGTTGCCGCATCCCCTTCAGGTGCACACATCGGGCATCCAGCTTGTAACTCTTGATTTGGATCAATCAACTTCGCACCTGTTTCTGTTAAGTAGCCTGCATCTTCTCCAGCTACCAACACTTTCGGTAAAACATCATACACATCTTGCGTATAACCTTCTTTGTGATAAAGGTCATTAAATTGATTTAATAAATCTTCCCTGAAGCGATGCGTCTTCGGGTCTATTGGAAACATACCTGAAGCATCTCCAACGCCTAAAACGCGTTCACCTGTTAAATACCAATGTACATAACCAGATAATGTCGTCATATATCGGACATGTTGCGTATGCGGTGCATCATGAATCGCCGCATCATATAACTGCGCAATACTCCACCTTTCAGGAATATTCACCCCAAAATGTTCTGTCAGCTTACGTGCTGCATCATGTGCGTTATTATTACGCCAAGTACGAAATGGTACTAATAAATCGTCTTTATCATCAAACGCTAAATAGCCGTGCATCATACCACTGATACCTAAAGACTTTAACTGTTTAATAGCTACACCATACTTGTCTTTTACTTCATCTGTCATCGATTGATAACTGATTTGAAGTCCGTTCCAGACATCATTAAGTGAATACGTCCAAAATCCATCTTTAAATGTGTTCTCCCATTCAAATGACCCTGTTGCGATTGTTTCACATTGTGCATTAACCGCGACTGTTTTGATTCGTGTAGACCCAAGTTCTATACCTACACTGATATCTCCAGCTTCAATCTGTTCCTTAATCCTTTCCACAGTTTCCACCTTCTCCTAATATTCATTCACTTTCTCTATTTATGTAACAGTTGTATATACAACTGTGTAACCGTTATCATAAATCGTAATCCACAATGAAAGCGTTGTCAATAAATATCTTAAACGTTTAAGGTTTATTCTTACACTTTAACAAGTGATTTACTAAATATTAGTAGTGTTTGGTGGTTCATGTATTTTCGAGCGCAGTAAATAGCATCATGTTTATGAATATTGAAATAAGTAGACAAAAACTAAAAAAGAGACCTGTCCTTTTTGAACAGATCTCAATGTATGAATCACTCACACTTTTCTATAACGTTTTAAACCTACAATATTCAGTATTGTAAATATTACAATAAAGAGGACTAAAATACCGATATCAAACCAGAATGTATTAATACTTTGTGCTTTAATCATAACTTTAGTCAACGCATCCCCTGCATACCGTAATGGGAACAAATAACCGATACTTGCGATAAAGCGATTCACATTATCCAACGGAATAATACCAGAGAATAATACTTGCGGTACGACTACAATCGGAATAAACTGCAGCATTTGAAACTCTGAATTCGCAAACGTGGAAACGAATAATCCCATAGTAAGTGCCGCAAAGGCAATCAGTATATTGATTAATAGTACCCACAAGATATTGCCTGCGACATCAACTTTCAATAAGTAAATTGAAAACAGTACAATAATCAACGTTTGTATCACCGCAAAGATACCGTATCCAACTAGGTAACCGAACACAATTTCACTACGCTTGATTGAAGTCGCAAGTATACGTTCTAAAGTACCTGTCGTTCTTTCTCTTAGTAACGCAATACCTGAAATTAAGAATACAAATAAAAAGACAAAGAAGCCCATTAAAATCGGAAACATTTTATCAAAATAACTGCTGTTAGCATCTCCATATAAATAATGCGCATCAAGTGAGGTTAATTCTGATGTTTGATTTGATTTCATAGCTGCTTTACTTGCTTGAGGCATCTCAGCCAGTTTTATTTTGATAGTTTTCATTTCACCCGCAAGTGCTTGCATTTTATCTTTTTGAAAGGTACCAGCTAGCATTTGTTTTACTGCTGTCGTTTTACTTGGATTCTCATTCGTATAAGTGACCACTAATTGTTTATCATCTTTTTGAACATAAGCATCTAAATCATGCTGTTCGATTAAGGTTTTGACAGATTCAGAATTAGAATAAGTTTCTGTCTGCACTTTATCTTTTGGCAGTGCTTTAACAAAAGATTTAGGGACATCTTCAGAGAAGCCGATATTTAAGTGTTCTTCATTATCGCTATTAAACAAGAAGAACATAATTGTCAAAATGATTAAAGGGACGATAAACATTAAAGCGAGCGTACGTTTATCACGAACTAGATCAATCATGACACGTTTTAAGACTGCTTTAAACCTCATGATCCTTCGCCTCCTCTGCTTTTAAGAATACCTCTTCAATACTTGAAGCATTAAACTGTTGTTTTAATTCATTTGGTGAGCCTAACGCAAAGATATGACCGTCTACTAATAAGCCAACTTGATCACAACGTTCTGCTTCATCCATGACATGTGTTGTCATCAAAATGGTTTGGCCTTGTTCAGCTAGTTGACGCAGTTCATGCCAGATTTTTTGACGTAGACTCGGATCAATACCCACAGTCGGTTCATCTAAAATAAGCAGGTCTGGTCTCCCTAATAAAGTAATTGCTAGGGATAAACGCCGTTTCATACCGCCTGAAAATGTATGTACAATTTGCGATTGTTTATCTTCTAAATCGACCAGTTTCATATAGCGTTTAATATCCTCGTTTAATTGCTTGCCGGATAATCCTTTTAAATTTCCAAAGAATACTAAGTTCTCTTTCGCACTTAAATTCTCATACAAAGCGAGTGTTTGTCCCATATAACCGACATGGCTCAATACTTTACGATTTGGCATTGAATGATTATAAATAGAAGCTTCTCCTCCATCTAACTGTTCCATACCTAGCCAACATTTAATAGCTGTTGTTTTGCCTGAACCACTCGGTCCGATTAATCCCATAATTTGACCTTGTTGAAGCGTCAACGAAATATCTTCCAGCACCGTTTGCTTATTAAACGCTTTAGATGCATGTGTTAACTGTGCGACAGCTTGCATAACTTCTCCCCCATTTCCTATCTCTGCATTGCATATTCATATTACTTTCATTATAAGCCATTCTGGTCTATGAACAACGTATCACCTTTTTAAAACATCTTAATCACACATTTTAAATATGACAATTTTATCAACTTTGAACAATAGCCTGATATGTAAGTCTAGCAATTAACCTTATGGGTAAATATGATAATGAGACTATTTATATATAAATACAACTTATATTAGAGGAGGCTATTTCTTTATGAAATATGTAATTGTCGGAACTTCTCACGCAGGTTATGCGGCAATCGAAACGCTATTAATTTCAGATCCAGAAGCAGAAATTGAAGTGTTTGAAAGTGCAGATAAACCTTCATTCTTATCCTGCGGTATTCAAAGTTATCTAGAAGATGTTGCGCCTAGCTTAGATTCACTACACTATGCAAGCGTGGAATCACTAGAAAATCGTGGTATTAAAGTTCATGTGAATACTACAGTAACTGACTTAGATACTGAAAATAAAACTGTAACAGTTCAAGATAAAGACAATAATGAATCTAAAGTTGATTATGATAAATTATTCTTAAGTCCAGGCGGCGTACCAAACGCACCGCCAATTGATGGCATCAATGACTATAATAATGTGTTATTCATGCGTGGTGCTGACTGGGCAGGCAAAATCAAAGAACGTATGAAATCTGCGAAAAAAGCAATCGTTGTCGGCGGCGGTTATATCGGTATTGAAGCTGCAGAAGCTTTCGTTAAAGCTGGTATTGATACAACAGTGATGGATGACGGAGATCGTTTAATTAAGACGTACCTAGACAAAGAATTTACTGATATTCTCGAAGAGAATGCGAAAGAACACGGTTTAAAATTCAGAGGTAACGAAAATGTGAAAGCATTAAAAGCAGATGATAACAATAACGTAACTGGCGTTGTGACAGACAACGGAGAATTTGAAGCCGATACAGTTATCTTTACCGTAGGTGTTAAACCTGCGACAGAATGGTTAGATGGTAAAGTGAAATTAGGTACTAAAGGTATTATTGAAATTAACGACCACCTTGAAACATCTGAAAAAGATGTCTACGCAAGTGGTGACGCAACAATGATTCCTTATGCACCTATTGAAGAAGAACGCTATATTGCCCTTGCGACAAACTCTCGTCGTCAAGGTTATGTCGCAGCACGCAACATGGCTGGCCATGATATGAAAATGCCTAGAGTTTCTGGTACATCTGGCTTATCATTATTCGATTATAAATTTGGTCAAACAGGTGTACACGAATCAGAAAAAGATAATTATGACGGTAATTTAGGTGCAACGTATATCGAAGTACCTGTACGTCCTAAATTCAGACAAGATGATACAACTGTGCATCTGAAAATTATCTATGATGAAGATTCTCACCGTATCTTAGGTGGTCAAATTATGAGTAAAGAAGACTTAGTAGAATCTATCAATACAATTTCAGTCGCAATCAATGCGGGTTGGAAATTGGAAGATTTAGCATTAGTTGACTTCTTCTTCCAACCTAACTTTGATCGTCCATGGAACTATCTAAACGTCTTGGCACAACGTGCATTAGGCGATGATGTCTTCCCTAAAGACAATCAATTATTCTAACAACTCATTAAATTAATAATCATGTAGAGTGCGGGGCAGTGTCAAAACGGCACTGTCCCGCTTCTCATGTATTTGCTTAACATACCAACTGCCTTTAGAATGAAAGTAAGCTCAAAAACATAGATAAGTGAGGAGGTTCGTCTAATATGTCTCCAGTTTTAATGTGGGTATTATCATTAATTTTCTTCGTGACGGTTATTTTAATTCAAGGTTCTTTAATGAAACGTATTAAAAGCGACTGGAATTTAATCGTGCCTGTAATTTCTGTACTCGTGATGACAGGTTTATTCATCGCAAACTATATCGTCGTTCCAGTCTACATTCTATATGTACTTGTGACTGTGTTTCACGTTTATAGATACACACACGGTACTGTCAAAAACTTTAAAGGTTTCAAAGACTGACTTACACACATACCTAATTGATTTTAGGTATGT
This sequence comes from Staphylococcus sp. CWZ226, assembly GCF_018986355.1. Lineage (NCBI taxonomy): Bacteria > Bacillati > Bacillota > Bacilli > Caryophanales > Staphylococcaceae > Staphylococcus > Staphylococcus sp. CWZ226. The sequence continues at coordinate 92,785 of NZ_JAHMSB010000003.1, forward strand.
TTTTTATTGTCTTAACAAGCTCAACTAATATGATAAACTATAACCATAATCAATAATATATTATAAAGAAGGTGCAACGTTGGCTACTTTTCTAAGTACTATCAGTATCGTCATTCTTTATGTTGCCGCACTATTTACGCAGCACTACATACTGCGTCATACCAATAAGAAATATAAGTTTGTAGTACCGCTTGTATATTCAGTCATTTTGTTGGTGTTGTTCTTAACACATATCATTAACTTACCAACTTTTATTATTTTCTTTATATTAGGCGCAGTTCAACTCTTTGGCCTTGAACAACAACTTAAACGGCATGAGGAAAATAAACAGAAACATTCTGAAGCAGACAAAAAGAAAGAGGTGTCATAAAACATGTCTCCATTTTTAATGCATTGGATTGTACCGCTTGTTACACTGATTATTGCGATTCTTCTTCAAAAAGTAATTGCGTCAAAAGCAAGTGGCAAAGCTAAGTTTATCATTCCTGTTTTATTCTTCATTATAATTATCGGGTATAACTTGCAAGGTATTATCTTATTAGCTCATACAGTTATTTTTATTGTAGTCGGTGAATTCTTCATCGTACTTCAAGGTTTCAAATCTGATAAAGCACATGATGAAACTGACTAATATTATAAAAGTGGCACGTTTAACGAAAGATTTTGCTTTCTTAAACGCGCCGCTTTATTTTATACATTCATTTGTTTGATACGTTGTGCCTGTTTTTCTTTTTCTTTTAATTCACTTTCTTCTCTTTCTTGTAAATTTGTTTTGTATGATACAGGTTCTTGAGGTTTTGGCATCGCATGATGCAAGGGTTCTATATTAGGATATTTCTCTCGTTGATCAGATGTTGATTCGAATTCCTCTGTTTTCTTCTTTTCTGCTGACTGTTCTTTTAAATTTGAATCTTGTTGAAGGTATTTCGGACGATTCTTCACTTCATAATAAATACGTCCAATATATTCACCAATAACTCCTAATGAAATCAACTGAATACTACCTAAGAATAAAATCGCAAAAATTGTAGTGAAATAACCTGGTGCATCAATACCGTTAAAGATAATCATTAAGAAATTGATTAACAAGTATAATAAACTAATACCAAAGATTCCCATACCAAAGTACATAATTGTACGTAACGGCTTGTTGTTAAACGAAATAACACCGTCTACACCGTAATCTAATAATTTAAAGAATGACCACTTAGAGTCTCCAGCTATGCGTTCTTGGTTTTCGTATTCAATCGTTTCTGTCTTATAACCTACCCAAGAAAATAATCCTTTAGAGAATCTTTGTGTCTCTCCTAAATCAGCAAGTGTACGTACGACACGTTGACTTAATAAACGGAAATCACCTACACCATCTTCAATTGGTACATCGACGAAGCGATTGACCAACTTATAATAACAATGCGTCATAAATTTACGTGTAGCTTTTTCACCTTCACGATTACGTTTAGCAATAACTTGGTCTGTACCATTTTCTAAATACTTCTCAATCATTTGTGGAATTAATTCAGGTGGATGTTGTAGATCACCATCTAAAATAATCACTGCATCTACATCTCTACTTTGATCCAGTCCAGCATACATTGCAGCTTCTTTACCAAAGTTTCTACTGAATTCAATGTATTTTACGTGTGAGTCATATTGGCTGTAATCTTTAACCTTTTCAATTGTGCTGTCCTTACTCCCGTCGTCAATAAAAAGCAAATCAAATTCATAGTTTTGTTTTTTCGAATCTTCTTCTAGAACTTTCTTTAGTTCTTTGTATGTGTAGTTGATAACATCTTCTTCATTAAAGCATGGGATTAACATTCTTACTTTAACCATTCTATTTCTCCGTTCTATTGTAAAATGTTTCCACTTCTTCTATTTATATTAAGGGTTATTTATCTATATACCCAAATTTGTATTTTAAATTTAGAAACAGTATGTTTTTAATATACTACTTAGAATTTGTTTCACATTATAATAGATGACTTTGACTTTTTCTAATAAAACCTAGCATCTTTACAAAATCTATATATTCTTAATGAAGGTTATACAATGACTTCAAAGTATATGAGGACTCTATCCTTCTAACAAAATAAAAAGCACCAACCATCTTCAATAAATAAGATGGTTGGTGGTTAAATTCAAATTAATACATTTTTTGGACCAAATGAAACTTAGTATAGTCCTTTAGTTTGGTTGCTTGTATCAATATAGATGTTTTTAACTTGTTGATAGTTTTGGATAGCTGCTTTGTAAGTTTCACGGCCAATACCAGATTTTTTGTAGCCGCCAAATGGAGCGCCTTCTGGTACTTGGTTATAAGTGTTAACCCAGATACGGCCTGTTCTAACTTCACGTGCAACTTTCAATGCACGGTTGATGTTTTCAGAGAAAACGCCACCTGCTAAACCATATTCAGAATCATTTGCGATTTGAATTGCTTCGTCTTCATCTTTAACTTTAATAACTGTTAAGACAGGACCAAAGATTTCTTCTTGTGCAAGTTTGTTTTTATTATTTTCTACTGCAATGATTGTTGGTTCGAAGAAATAACCTTTAGATAATTCTCCATCTGTTAAGCGGTTACCGCCAACTAAGATTTCTGCACCTGATTCTTTAGCATAATCTACATAATTTTGGATTTTTTCTAATTGTGCTTCACCTGTTTGTGAACCCATTTGAATATTTTCATCTAGAGGGTCACCTACTTTAATACGGCTGAATGCATCTTTTAAGCGATCCATTAATTTATCATAGATATCTTCTTGTACAAGCAAGCGTGAACCAGCACTGCAGACTTCACCTTGGTTGAATAAGATACCAAGTTGAATACCTTCTACCGCAACATCTAAGTTTGCATCATCTAAGATGATGTTAGCTGATTTACCCCCAAGTTCTAGTGTTGCAGGAACTAAGCGTTTCGCTGCAGCATCAGCAACTTGATAACCTACTTCTGTTGAACCAGTGAATGATAATTTATCTACACCTTCGTGATTGAAGATTGCATTACCTGATTCAGAACCTTTACCTGTTAAGATGTTTACTACACCATTAGGTAATACTTCTTGGAAGATTTTAGCTAATTCAATTAAGCTGACTGGTGTAGATGATGATGGTTGGATGACTACTGTGTTACCAGCCGCAAGTGCTGGTGCTAATTTCCAAGCTGATAATAACATTGGGAAGTTCCATGCTACTACGGCACCTACAACACCAATTGGTTCATGACGTACAATACTCATAACATCTTCACTCATGTCATTAACTGTACCTTCATCTGTGTCAATTACACTTGCGAAGTATTCATAATGACGTGCTGATAATGGAATATCGATTGTGGATGTTTCACGAATCGGTTTACCATTATTTAATGTTTCGATAACTGCGAAACGATCTTTTTGTTCTAATAATTTGTCACCAATTTCGCGTAATAATTTCACGCGCTCTGCTTTAGGTGTTTTACTCCAGCTGTCGAATGCTGCTTGTGCTGCTTGAACAGCTTTATCAACATCTTTTTCGCTTGCTTTAGCTACTTTAGTGATAACCTCACCTGTTGCTGGGTTTGAAACGTCAATTGTTTCTCCTGATTCGCTCGGTACAAACTCACCATTAATAAATAAATCATAACTGTCTTGGATATAGTCTCTTACATTTACACTCATGATTAAAAGCCTCCTTTAAAGCTAATTTATTTATTGCTCAAGGTTTATGAAAAGCTTGGAAACCTTGTTAAAACCCATTGTGAAGCGTTTTCAGTTGTATATTAATTATCACATAATTAAATAAGTTAGTCATACAATGTGCTTATGAATCCATTCAAATGAAAAAAAGCCCTGCATCATGCAGAGCTTTTAAAGATCTTAATTATGCTTTTACATGTGTCATTTCTAATTGGTGTACTAAATGTTTCAACATTGTATTGTTTGGTATTGGAATACCAAATTCTTGACCATATTCTTCAACTTGACCGTTTAGGTAATCAACTTCTGTTAAACGACCACTATATAAGTCTTGGTGCATTGAAGGATGATGTAAACCTTGTGTTTCAACAGGATAAGATCCTTCGATTTTATGCACGATTGTGTCAAAATCTACTTCAACGCCTTTAGCAGCTGCTACTTCTACGATTTCACGTATGATTGGTGTAATCATTTCGCGTGAATTTTCGTATGCTGCAAAATCAACGATACGTTTATCTAAAATTGTACAAAGTGGATTAACTACACTATTAAGTGCTGCTTTTAACCAAACTGTTTGCATAATTTGATTACTGATTGTTGGATTTAAACCTGCGTCTTCAAAGACTTGATTAATTTCTCTTGTTCTTTCACTTTCTTTACCATCAACACGTTGGAAGTCTACAGTACCTACACCTTCAAGTAATAGTTTACCCGGTCCTCTTAAACCAGCTGTCCACATTGTAACAGCAAGATATATTTGTTCCTCAGGTACGACTTGTTTAAAACGTTCGTCATGACCCAAACCGTTCATCATTGTCAATACTGCTGTGTCTTTAGTAATAGCCCCTTTATCTTTCAGCTTTTGCAACATTTCTACAGATTGCATTGCTTTTGTAAGAATGATGACTAAATCATATTGATCATTCACTTCTTCAGGTGTAATCATTGTCGCATCTACTTGATAAGTCTCAGTTTCTGTTTGAATTTCAAAACCATGTTTTTGTACAGCCTCAACGTGAGGTAACCAACTATCAATAAATGTAACGTCGTAACCTGCTTTTTGAATTTGTGTGCCTACACGGCCGCCCATAGCGCCGGCACCAGCAACTGCAATTTTCATATTCATCGTACTCCTTATGTTTGTATTGCGGTAAGTTATTACCGTATCTAAAGTTGTATCTGTTTATATTATAACGCTTAATTCTGTTATTTTTGAATATTGAGATAACTTATATTGAAAAATTAGCCGGCAATTTTGCCGGCTAATCGTAATGATTGAGATTATTTAGCTTCTTTTCTCTTTGTATAATAATAGATTGGAATACCTAATAAAGTAATGACAATACCAATTGATGCGAGTAATGTTTGAGTGAACAATGTATTAATTAATACGAACACACCTGACACAATCGCAATTAATGGTACGATTGGATAAAGCGGTACTTTATAAGGACGTTCCATTTCTGGTTCTCTACGTCTAAGAATCATTACTGCTACGAAAGCCATTGTGTAGAATGTCCAGATAACAAAGATCAACATATTTGTAATTGTATCGAATGCACCTAAAGACATCATAACGAAAGCAATAACGATTTGAACTAAACCACTTGCCCATGGTGCTTGTCCTGGTGTCAATTTCAAGAAGAAGTTCTTGAATGGTAAACCGCCACGTTCAGCCATCGCATATGGTACACGCATACCTGTCATCATATAACCATTTAAAGCACCATATACAGATACCATGATACCAATTGTGACAATTTTACCTCCGCCATTACCGAAGATTTTAACAGAAGCTTCACTTGCTGCGTTCAAGTTACCGCTGATTTCTGAAATTGGTAATGTCATTAAGAATACTGCGTTGATTAAAAGATAAACAACCATTACAGCACCTAAACCGATAGTGATTGCACCTGGTAAGTCACGTTTTGGATTCTTCAACTCACCAGCAATTGTACCAACGTGCATCCAACCATCATAAGCGAACATAGTCGCAAGTAAACCTGCACCTAAGGCTGTAAAGAAGCCTTGCTGCTCACCTGATTGAATTGGGAATAGTGAGAATTCTACATTACTAGGTGCAAAGAAGCCGACGGCTACAATTAAGATAATTGGAATCAGTTTAATTACTAATGTAATAGACTGAAGCATACCTCCTGCTTTAGATCCTAAGCAGTTGATAAAGTATACAGTTAGCGCAGTTATTAATGCAATCAACAAAATCCAATGTGCTTTAATATGGAATAAGTTAGTAAATTGCGTCGCAAAGACAATTGCTAAAGCAGCAACGTTTGCTGGGAAATAAATAAATGCTTGCGCCCATCCTGATAAGTAACCCCAGAAGTTACCGTAAGTATATTCAATATATTTAACAAGTCCGCCTGTCTCTGGAATTGCGGCGGCAAGTTCGGCTGCAGTCAACCCTGCACAGATTGTTACTAAACCACCTAACAGCCATACCAACATTGCCATACTTGTAGAGCCCGTTACTTCTGCGACACTGGAAACTTTAAAGAATACGCCAGCGCCGATTACCGTTCCCATAACTATGGAAATGGCTGAGAAGAAACCTAAATTACGTTTAAGCTCATTTTGATTACTCATTTCTATCTATCCTCCATTTACTCATACGTGATAAGCAAGTAGAGAGACGCTATACATTATTAAAACAGTATCATTCAATATTATTACAAAAATAAAAGACCATACCGCACAACACATACATGGATTTTAAAAATCTTTGTATGTGTCGTACTGTTCAGCCGCTTCTTTAACCCTTCCTTATTGAATGCGCTTACATACTGAAAAAAATAACTTTTTATTTGTCTCTGTTACTTTTATCCCTTTTGATAATGTTAATCATAGCTTCCTGTTACAGTTTAACGCACGCTCGCATAATGGGCAATAACATTTTCTTTTAATATATACACAATTTATGAACAAACTTTGAAAAGGTGTTTTGAATGTATTAAAGAAAACTGTTATTTATTTGAGGTAGTTAAACCAAACTTAAAATATCTGAATAACCCCAACCAATCATACTTATTTCTATTACCTGCTTCTCCCTCTTTTAAATCATTTTTTTACTTTTATTTCTCAAAAAAAGCATTTGCAACTTAGTGCAAATGCTTAAAATGATATTATTTAGTTTCCACAACAGACTTAGGTTCTTCTGGTTTAATACTATAATTGTTCAACACCATCGGATAAAGTGTGTTTCTGCCAACGACTATTCTTACGTATGGGAAGAAAGATAGTATGATAGCTAAGCCTACACAAAAACCTAGTGTGAATATAGTAGTTAATGTAAAGAATGCGAAAGGATACTTCACAAATGAAGCTAGTCCTCTAGAAATATGTTGGATAATAATTTGATGTGATAAATAGATAAAGAACGAGATTTCACTAATCATATATAAAGCTGTTAAGTGGTATCGACTTAATTGTTTTGCGACATAAATAGCTAAAACAAAGAATGCTGCTGTGAAGATGAATAGGTCAAAACGATTTGATTCTCTCCATGTAACGTTCAACACAAAGAAATCGAATGCTATAACTAGTCCACTTAGTAAAAGTGCCCCAAGTACATATAGTACTTTTTGTTGCACATACTGCATCACTGCATCAAAGTTCTTACCAATATAGAAACCGATAACAAAGTAAAACAACCAATTTAAAATAATTGTACGGTTAAATAATGGATAATACGTATTCCAAAACTCTAAATAAGTTGTACTATAGTACATTAAAAAAGCATGTCCAAAACTAATAACTAATGACACAACGATAGGTATAAGTGGTTTCATGCGATCTAGCACTTTATAAAACAACATATGTAATACAAAGAATTGGAAAATAACCAGTACAAACCATCCAAAGAATTTACCTTCTAACAAAATATTAATCAATAAGTGACTCATTGAGAAATTTTTACTTGGATCAAAATATATCTCGACAATCACAAATAATGCAAAGCAAATGTATGGTATTAAAATAAACTTCACGCGTTTAGTTAAAAAGTTATTAGGTATATGTTTAGAATACCTCATACCTAACAACATTTCAGATAACATAATAAAGCACGGTGTCGCACTAAATAATAAGACTTGAATGTAACTTGCGCTTCGTTTTTGGAACTCTGTGATATGCGGATCATTCACAAAACCTGTCATTGCATGAACAACAACGATAATGACACAAAAAATAGCACGCGCATATGTCAGCTCTACTTTCTTTTTCATTTTGCGTACTCCCTTAATATTTATCCCTAGTATTATAACGCTTTCAATGAATACATAAAAAATTCTTTTAAATATCAGCAAGCGATATTTAAAAGAGATATGTTTTCACAAATACGTTCATCATCATTAATTATATGTAACTTACATCATTTACGCAATAGAGTTAAGAACACTATTTAGTTCTATCGAAAGTTATTTTCAAAAATAAATAGACTTACGCATGGCGCGCAAGCCTATCTTTAACCGTTTTATTAATCTAATAATGAATAAAACTCATTTAGTGCAGTTTCATTATGGTTTTGTCCTTTAAATGTTTCAAAGACAGGAATCTGACCATTCATGAAACTCTTAATGTTTTCACCGACTTTTTCTGGTTCATTTTCTGTAAGAATTCCGAAGTCACCATAACGTAAAACATATCTGTTAGCCGGGATGTTTGAGGCAAGTACATTAACACCAACTGTTAACGCTTCAAGCAACACCATAGACTGCCCTTCATAATGAGAAGTTAACGCAAAGACATCACATTGCTTCATAATGTTAAATGGATTTCGTTTTTGACCCACCAAGAAAACATTGTCCTCTAATTGCAGTTTGCGAATCAATTGTTCTAAGTTAGAGCGTAACGGCCCCTCACCTAAAATGTACAATTTCGCAGTTGGATTTTCTTTAACTGCATCTTTGAAGCCTTCAATTAAAATATCAAAGCCTTTTTCTGGAGAAAGCCTACCCATCGCCATAACTTTGAAATCTTGATCATTAAACGGAACACTCACGATTTCTCCATTATTTAAGTATGCTAATACTTTTTGTCCGCGATGCATAAAGAAATCTGTATCTTCGTCTTTTAATTTATTAATACGTGTTAAATTAATTGTATTCATAGCTGATGTAAATTTATCTTTTGTTTTAGACGTTGCTAAGTTTTCTTTATTTATTCTACATGTTTCTTCTGAAACGCTGACTAAATAGTCAAAACGATTATATAAACTGATGACACCTTTTAAGTTTTGGTAATGCGGACGTATACCATTTACGTTACGATTCATATCACTCTTAATGTCACTATGAAGGTACATTAGTTTACGTTTAGATTCTGTTCCTAATAGAATTTTTGACCAGAACATAGAATAACCACTGAAGTCTACTACAACGTCAAATTTTGAAATTCCGAAAATCTTTCTAAATTCGCGTTCAAATACTTCTGTTGGATAAACTGATTCTTCCAATACAGATTTAACACCTCTATTTTTAACAAAGATATCTCTGTATTTCTCTAAAGTAGTACCTAATAAAGGTCCTTTTCTTAAGATAATACGTACATTTTTATTAACTTCTTTCAAATTATCTAAGATTTCACGATTCTTTGTATCTCCCAAGAAAATCGTTACATCATATTTATCGTAATCAATATTTTCTAATAAATTAATTGCTGATGTAGTAATACCATTATTTTTCATTCCGCCTGGATACATCAATATTTTCTTCTTAGTGTTTTCTTGATTACTAACAACCGGTTGGAACATTTTGTTAACAAGACGTTCAGTTCCATGTCCATCTTCATAAGGAACATATAAATCTTTAAAACGCTCATATTTAGTTTGATATACATCTTGGTTTGTTTCCGCTTCATTAACAGCTGATACAAGCTCATCTATGTCATAGACCGACGGTCCAGGAAGTAGATCTGTATTAATATAAAGTCCGCGGTCACTATTGTAATCCTCATAATCAGGCGCATAAAAAACAATAGGTTGATCTGTTACAAGATAATCAAAGAAAATACTAGAGTAATCCGTTACTAACAAATCTACAGCTGCTAACAATTCATTCGTATCAAATGAATCAGGAACAAGATATGGCTTTAGTTCTTTATAATTTAATGCTGTTTTATAAACAAAAGGATGTACTTTAACAATAACCTGATAGTCTGTTTTCTTTTCAAGTTCTAAGACCATTTCATGAATGTCAGCCACACTATCTTCGGGGTCATTAACATCAGTCCCACGCCATGTTGGCGCAAATAAAAGTGTTTTACGTTTCTTTAATTTAAGACCATTTTGTTTTAAATGTTTACGTACATCTTTTTTATCACTATTCAATGTTAAATCAATTCTTGGATAACCTATTTCAGCTAAATCACCATTATAAATACCCTCTAAACTAAACGCTCTTTTGAACACTTCTGTTGTATGAGGGTTCGGACTGACTAATATATCTGCACTTAAAAAGTTTTTAATGATATTTTGAGAGCCGACTAAGTTATCTTCTACATCTAGGCCCATAGCTTTAATAGGTGTACCATGCCAAGTATTTACATACACTTGTTCTGGTTTCTTTGTAAAATAAGCGGGGAAAGTTGAGTTATTGATAATATACTTAGCAGTTGTAAGTACACTTAAATAATCGTCACTTTCTTTTACAATGAATCGCACATTTTTAAATGATTTATATTGTTTAGTATATGCTTTACGTTTTTTCTCAGAATCTACAACCCAGATATGTTCTAATTTTTTATATTTCTTATCTCTTAATAGATATTTAAAAACTGCATAAGGGCTGTCTGTCATACTCTTACCATCTCGTGCTTGATAAACTATTTGTCTATCGTTAACTTTGTTCTTTTTATAAAAGTTCGCATATTTAGTTGTTTTTAAGACATACTTGCTCTTAAACTTCGATTTGACAGGTTGCTCAATAAACTTATATTTTCTTTTCGCTTGATTCAGTATAAATCCGCTTACTTTATTCAATGTAGACACTCCTATTTATCTTTTTTATCAACATTAAAACAAAAGCTTTATTCTTTACCGTATAACTCTTTCTTGATTTGTGTCGTAGAAATACCTTCCGTACGTTTTAAATAAATGACTTCACACTGTTCTTTCAAGAAATCAAATTCACCTTCCCAATCGTGCCCCATCACGAATGTATCTACTTCATATCGATCAACGTCTTTTTGTTTTTGGCCCCAATCATTTTCAGGGATTACTAAATCTACATAACGAATTGATTCTAACATCATCTTTCTTTGTTCATAGCTATAGTAAGATTTTTTATTCTTAATTTTATTAAACTCATCACTAGACAATGCCACAATAAGATAATCTCCCATTTCTCTTGCACGTCTTAATAATTCAATATGTCCATAATGTAATAAATCATAAGTTCCATAAGTAATTACTCTCTTCATACTGTCCACTCTTTCATTCGTTTTTCTTTATTTATGATGAAACACATACTCTACTATGTATTTTGCAAACAATCATGCATTTATTCCGAAAATACGTTCATAAATACATTTACTCATTAGTATAAACTTAATATATTTAATAGAGTTTAATGAATCTTTACAAAAGTATAACACTTGTAAGGGAATTTTACATTTAACATGATAAAAACAAGGCACTAAAATTTGTAGATAATGTACAAATCTAGTGCCTTTTCAAAATAGTTTTATTTAATCAATTTATAAAACTGACTGATTGCTATTTTATTATAAGCTTCACTATCAAACTTTTCGAATTCCGGAATTTTATTATCCATAAATCTTACAATACTAGCAGCAACTTGTTCTGGAGTGTTTTCTGTTAGCATACCGTATTTACCTTCTTGCAAAACATATCGATTAGCTGGAATATTGGATGCTATAACGTTCATCCCAAGTGTTAAAGCTTCTAGCAACACCATAGATTGGCCTTCATAATGCGAGGTTAATGCAAATAAATTACATTGTTTCATGATACTAAATGGATTTCTTTTTTGGCCGATTAAAAACACATTGTTTTGAAGGTTTAATTGATGAATTAAATTTTCCAAAGAATATCTTATTGGGCCTTCACCTAAAATATAAAGTTTAGCATGTACATTCAATTCGACTATCGTTTTAAAAGATTTTATTAATATATCAAAACCTTTTTCTGGTGAGAGTCTTCCCATTGCCATCACTTTAAAATCATTCTGATTAAAAGGAACGTTTTTAATCATATTATTTTCAACATATGCTAAAACAGTTTCTTCATGACGAATAAATACTTCAGAATCGTCTTTTGAAAATTCATTTATTTTATCAATATTAATAGTATTCATAGCTGATGTAAATTTTTCAATTGTATTTGCATTACTTATTTTGCTTTTGTTTACCTTCTCTGTCTCGTTAGATACGCTTACCAAATAGTCATATCTATCATACATGCTCATAACACCTTTGAGATTTTGATGATGTGGCTTTACTCCATTTATCGTTCTATTCATGTCACTAGCCATATCACTATGCAGATATATCAGTTTCTTTTTAGAATTTGTTCCCAATAAAATCTTAGACCAAAACATTGAATATCCACTGAAATCAATAACAACATCAAATTCAGAAATACCAAATATCTTTCTAAACTCTCTTTCATAAAGTTCAGTTGGATAAAGTTCTTTTTCAATTTTGGATTGTATACCCCTATTTTTTATAAAGGTATCTTGATATTTCTCAATAGTTGTTGCTAATAAAGGTCCATATCTAAACATGATTCTGACATTAGGGTTCACCGTTTTAATATTATTTAAAACTTCTAGATTACGAGTATAACCCAAAAAAATTGTTACATCATATTGGTCATAATCAATATTATCCAATAAGTTAATTGCAGAAGATGTTATCCCATTATTAATCATCCCGCCAGGATACATTAGTATTTTTGTCTTCTTGTGTTTGCTTTTAAAATTGTTGTGATTAAACATTCTTTGTACTAATTTTTGTGTTACATTACCATCATCATTGCATACATACAAAGATTGAAAGTGTTTATAATTTTCTTTATACTGTCTCATAAGTTTTTGACTGTTTTGTACTGCTTCAATCAACTGATCTACATTGAAAAGTGTAGGTCCGGGTAGTAACTTTGTATCAATATATAAGCCTCTACTATTTTTATATGAATCAAAGTCAGGGGTATAGAAAATAATCGGATTTCCTGTTATGAGATAATCAAAAAAGATACTAGAATAATCTGTTATCAATAAATCAGTAACTCCCAATAGTTTATTTGTGTCAAAAGTATCAGGAATTAGGTATTTACGTAGCATATGCATATTTTCGGCCTTTTTATAAACAAAGGGATGTACTTTGATAAGCGTAGCATAGTCAGTGTTATTGTTTAATTGTTCTATAATTTTATATAAATCATCTAAACTATCCTCTGGATTTTTATTATCTTCTCCTCTCCATGTTGGGGCAAAAACCAAAAGTTTGTTATTATTTATTTTTAAACCTGTACGTTTTAATTCTTTCAAAATTTCATCCTTATTAGCATGAATGGTCAAATCGATTCTAGGGTAACCTATTTCAGCAATTTCACCTTCATATAACCCTTTTAGTTTATATGCTCTTTGAAAAATTTCTGTTGTATAAGCATTAGGGCTCACTAATATATCTGAACTCAAAAAGTTTTTAATAACATTTTGTGATGCTAATAAGTTATCTTCCATGTCTAACCCCATAGCTTTTATAGGTGTGCCATGCCATGTATTTACATACACTTGATCAGGTTTTTTTGAAAAATAATTCGGAAATGTAGAGTTATTGATTAAATATTTTGATTCTGCTAAAGCTTTTAAATATTGTTCAGAACCTTTCACTACAAAACGAACCTGTTTTTTATTAATATATTTTTTCTTAAATTCTCGAATTTTTTCTTTAGAATCTGCCACCCAAATATGTGTGAAATTCTTATGTGATGCCGAAGTGAATAGATATTCAAAAACTGCATAAGGACTATCAGTCATGCTTTGACCATCTCGAGATTCATATAAAATGGATGTATTATTTACCTTTAAATGTTTATAAAACCATGCATATTTCGTAGCTATATTCACACCGCGACTTCTAAATTTAGATTTAATCGGATCACTTAGAAATTTATATTTTCTTTTAAATTGATTTCTTGCTAATTGCTTTAAATTTTTCAATTTGAACACTCCTGTTGCCTGTAATAAAAATTTTAGTTAATTCTGGTGTTTTTCTTTTTTACTTCGCATCTTTTCCGTATAACTCTTTTTTTATCTGAGTAGTAGATATGCCTTCCGTACGTTTTAGGTAAATCACTTCACATTTGTCCTTGAGAAAATCAAATTCACCTTCCCAATCATGCCCCATAATAAAAGTATCTACTTCATAACGGTCAACATCTTTCGTTTTTTGATCCCAATTACTTTCGGGAATTACTAGATCAACATAACGAATTGACTCCAGCATCATCTTTCTTTGTTCATAATTATAATAAGACTTCTTATTTTTTAATTTATTAAACTCGTCAGTTGAAAGGGCAACTATTAAATAATCTCCCATTTCTCTTGCTCTTCTCAACAATTCAATATGGCCGTAATGCAGTAAATCATATGTACCGTATGTAATCACTCTTTTCATAGTCTTCACTCTTTCGTATTTTCTATTGATGTAGTATTTAAAAATAAAGCATCTATATTTTGATGCTTTTCTACTTCGCACAATTCCTTTATAAAATTATATCATTTAACGCATTTCTGCTCTATACTAAATAAAATAACGACGCACTTGCTTACACAAATGCGCCGTTATTTTTATCTATATTCACTTTCAACTGATTCTACAACTTGTTCATAACTCATACCAGTAGAGATGTTGACACTTGCTAGAAAGCTGCCTTCTACAATAGGTGCTTCTACTTTCTCTACTCTATATTGTCCATCGTACATTTCAATAGCCATATCTAAGTTCATTTCTGCTGAACCTAAATCATAGAAACAAATCGCATCGTCTTTTAAACCTTCAATTGCTTGTTGGATAGGTTCAAAGGATGTTCCAATAGTACCGTCACTGCCGCCGACTGGAATCACTTGCACGCCTTCAGCCATTTGGCTAATAAGTTTTTTGATGCCGTTTGCGATTTCTTCACTATGACTGACTACAATAATCGCTGTCATTGATTTACTCATCTCCTATCAATGCGTTTAAGATATAAACACTACTTTGTGCACCTGGATCTGTGTGACCTCTAGACTCTTCTTTGAAGTAAGCTGCACGTCCCTTTGTCGCAACTAAATCTTCTGTATTATCTGCGAGTGTTTGAAGGTATGCGATATCAACAGTCTCTCCATTTTCTACCGCTTCTCTCGCTCTTTCAATCACGTCGTACATTGTTTTTTCATCTAGTTCAACTTTACCGCGTTGATGTACCGCTTGTGAAAATGCCTCTAACAACTGAGGTAAGTTGCCTTCTGTAATCTCATCTTCCGCAACTTGTGCCATTTTGACAAAACTGAAACCGTATAATGGACCTGAAGCACCACCAACTTTAGACATTAAAGTCATTCCCGTTGTTTTCAAAACATCTTGGACTGTGTCCGCATTTTCTAATGCTTGTGGTAAGGCATTAAAGCCTCTGACCATGTTGACACCATGGTCACCATCACCAATGGCACGATCAAGTTCTGTTAATGTATCTTCACGTTCTTGAAAAATTTCTTGTAAATGAATTAAACGTTGTTTTAATGTTTCTGCATTCATAGTTCATTTCCTCCTTGTGCGTTATCCGAAATAACGGCTTGTTGTCGGTGCGTTTAATGCTTTCAAACGGTCCTCAGTACTTTCTAATAATGTTAATGAGAAACCTTGCATATCTAACGATGTCATATAATCACCGACAAACCAGTCTTTGACTGAAACATTTTCTGCTTCAAGTGCTGCTTGGATATACTTCACTGCGATATTTAATTCTGAAAGCGGTGTGCCGCCCATGCCGTTTACCATCACTATGACTTCTTTCTCTTGGACTTCTTCGTTCAAAGCTTGAACTAATTCAGTCGCAATATCTTGGATAGGTTTAACCGCTTCTCTCTTCAATCCACGTTCCCCATGAATACCGATACCGATTTCCATATCTCCAGATTCTAAATCAAAGCCATACTTACCAGTGGATGGTACAAATGGCGGTGTGAGTGCCATGCCTATTGTACGCATATCAGCTAATAATGCTTCGGTTTGTTCTACAATCGTTTCTAGCGATTCACCTTGTTCAGCAAGGTAACCTGCAAACTTATGCACAAAAACTGTGCCTGCTACACCACGGCGCATCTCTTTATCTTCTACCGCAATATCATCTCTGACAATCACTTTACCGACTTTGATACCTTCCATTTCAGCCATTTCTTGCGCCATTTCAAAGTTCATAACATCTCCGGCATAATTTTTGATAATCAATAAGACACCGTCACCATTATCAACAGCTTTAATCGCTTCTAAAATTTTATCCGGTGTCGGTGATGTAAAGATTTCACCGCATACTGCCGCATCTAACATTCCCTGTGCAACATAGCCTGCATGTGCAGGTTCATGTCCGCTTCCTCCGCCAGAAACTAACGCAACACCTTGTTGCTTTTTCTCTTTTCTAACAACAACCGTCTCAGAAATGACAGTTTGCTCGGGATTTGAAAGTGCTAAACCCTCTAACATATCTGAAAGTATTGTAGTTTTATCTTGAATTAATTTTTTCATATGTGCACAACCCCTTTTTGTGTTCAATCATCAATTCATATTTTAGATACACCTCTATTATATAGTCTGACTAATGATTATTCATGTGATAAGAGGTTAGATTCTACAATCATTCAATTAAAAAATATGTTATATTACAATTAAGAAAAGCAATATAAATCACATACAAAGAAGGTGTGTCTACTATGAATCTTTCTTTTGCTAAGCGTGTTGCCGATATTATCACGATTGTCAGCTTTATTGCTTTATTAGTTTTATTGTCCATTAACTTCTATTTTAATATGCAAACAAATGGTTTTTCAGCAGGGTTCAAAATCGAAAGCACTACTAACATTATTTTTGTATCACTGTTATTTGCTACTTGTTTAATCAGCGATATCATCAGTACCGTTTTAAAACGAAAACTTAAATACAAACATTAACAAAAAGCCCTCCTACTCGGTTTGAATAGGAGGGCTTTCCAACGCTGATATCTGTTTACATCGATACAAGACTATTTGATTTTCTTAACATAAATCGATTTTAAACCGATTTGACCGACACCTGGAATTTTACAATCGATGTCATGACCGTCTTCAGGATCTACTAGACGGATACCTTTAACTTTCGTACCTTGCTTAATCACAGATGAAGCACCTTTGATTTTCAAGTCCTTAATCACTGTCACAGTGTCACCATCTTGTAATTCTTGACCATTGGCATCTCGTACTTTTAACGCTTCCTCAGCTTCTTCTACTGAATCTTGCGTCCATTCATGTCCGCACATCGGACAGACAAATAACGCACCATCTAAATACGTATATTCCGAACCACAGCTCGGGCAATTAGGTAATGTTTGTTCCATGTTCTCCTCCATGCTCTGTAAACACCCTCTAAATCTACCATATTTCCATAGAAAAAGATATATCAGCGATTAGAATTTAATTTTTTCGAATTGTTTTCTATATTCATGTCTAAGAAATATCTTTATATTTAAAACCAACAATGCCCAAAATAAATAGCATCGTTGCTATCACAAGCATAATTATAGTCGCAGACCAATCCATATCTGCAATCGGCAGACGTGGTACATGCCCAAACGGCGTCACTTTTTTCAACCATTGCTTTATATTTAATAATTGTCCTAGATATACGACTAAGAAAGAGTAAGCTAAATAGAGATAGACAATTAAACTCCCTTTCTTAAACCAACCGATAATACAAACAGCCAATCCCGCAAAGACTAATATTGCTGGAATAAAAACTAACCCTGCAGTGAAGATTTTATTAAAAGCAATAGGTTTATCCATACTTGAGACAGCACCCATATACATTCCTAACGCAGCTAAACTGATCATCAAGACACTGTTGATCAATCCAATCCAAATAAAGCTCATTAAATAACGTATGCGATGTATGGGCAAAGCCAGTATACTTTCTGTATGGCTTAATCTGATTTCCTTTTGGATTTTAAAGATTGCCATTAAAACAGGTATGGTTGAAATCATGCCCATAATTGCCATCAATATCGGCACAAATTGTTCAGCATAGTTATTTCCTTTGCCAGTCAACATTCTTTGTAACAGCGGATTTTCTTTAAAGAAATTTTCTAATTCTCCAAATACCGAACCATACGACAAACCTAACATCAACATACCTATAGCCCAAACGATTATTCCCGTACGCTGTAAATGAAGTTGTAGTCCTAAAGGTGATTTTAATAAAGATGATGCACGCGAATGCCCTTTAAACGTTGGCAATAACCCAGACTCCATATCACGGTGTCTATTCAATATCACCGCAATAATTAATAATATGAGAGACATTCCAAATAACGCAGCAACCGGCCACCAATGGTTATGACTATAAATATCGGCGCGTGTGATCCAACCAAGGGGAACAATGTAAGAGAGCCAAGAAACTGACACATCGCCTATGGCACGGATTAAATACATTATCAATAACAAACTAATACTGATGCCTGTTGTCTGACTTTGTGTCGTGGTTAATTGCGCGACAAGTAATGTCAACATACTTATCATAAAACCTGATACCGCAATAAGCATGCCGTATAACCATGCACCTTCAACACTAAAATGATCAATACCTGTAAACATCAAGCCTATACTGATTGATATACCTAAAATGACATTAATGATTCCCTGTTGAATTATCGTACTCAAAATCAATGTAGTACGTCCTATCGGTAAAGCAGATAACATCGCTAAACGTCCCGCTTCTTCATCCCCTCTTGAATCTTTCGAAACAAATAAGATATTCATAATACTGACGAGAATCACAGTAAACATCAACATCTCATAGCTGAACATCGTCGCTATAGTCATTTGGTCTAAAGAGAATTTACCAAGCATCGCTTGCATCGCAGGATTTTTAAACATTTCAAACAGTGGTACTAATGCTTGTTTATCAGGATACAAATTCGCAAATGATTGTGGAATCATTAAGGTTAATGCGATTAATCCTACTAACCAAAAGATGATAGACCATTTATTCCGCTTCAAATAAAACAACATTATCTTAGAAAGTGTCAGTCGCTTTTGTGTCATCTTACTCACCTTCTTTTAGCTGCTCGCCATAGTGTCGTATGAATAAATCTTCTAAAGTCATCGGTTGGCTTTCTAACTTTTTAATGTTGAAGCGACTTAAATATTGAATCACTGTACTGGTTTGATCAGTATCCACTTGAAATTGATACGTTTCATCTTGTTTGGTTACATCATGTACACCTGGTTGCGCTTCTAAATGTGTTAGTATCTCTTGTGTCATGACGGTAAAGCGCATACGTGTTAAATGACGCATCTCATCCAATGTGCCTGTTTCTATTAATTCACCTTTACGTATAATTCCTACACGGTCACATAGTTGTTCTACTTCAGAAAGAATATGGCTTGATAATAATACTGTTTTTCCACGCTCACGGCACGCTTTTACATGATGTTGGAAGACGCGCTCCATTAATGGGTCTAAACCAGACGTTGGTTCATCAAAAATATACAAATCTACTTCCATACTTAGTGCGGCAATCAAAGCAACTTTTTGTCGATTCCCTTTAGAATACGTACTGCATTTCTTGTGAATATCCAACTCAAAATCTCGAATTAACATTTGTTTACGTTCATGGTTCACTGACTTTTGTAAACTTAATAAGAACTCAATAACTTCTTCTCCAGTTAAATTCGGCCACAAATTCACATCACCCGGGACATACGCAATGCGTTCATGTATGGCTACTGCTTCTTTAAACGCATCCTTACCAAATAACGTAACACTGCCGGAACTTGGTTTTAATTGGCCTAACATTATCTTAATTGTCGTTGATTTACCTGAACCGTTCGGACCAATAAAGCCGAAGATTTCTCCTTCTTCAACACTCATATTTAATTTAGAGAGTGCTTCGAATTTACCAAAGCATTTTGTGAGATTATTAATTTCTAGAACTGATGTCATATAGATCACCTTCTTATTTCTATTATTCATCTATACTTTAAGAACTTGATTCCATTATACACTTGTTTCACTCAAGAAAAGGCTCACAAATAAATAAGGACATTCCAAAAAGAATGCCCTCATGATTATTTGAATGCTCGTGTATCTATATTTTCTTCTTCCAATATTTTTTCAATTTTCTTTTGTTCACGTTTGTTAGGTTTATCGTTTCCTTTTTCAATCGCACCGACTTCTTTTACAGAAACACGTCCATTTTTTGAAGAAGCAATTGCGGTATCTATTTTTTCATCGATATCTCTGAGGTATTGGTTAGAGTTTGTAATGTAGCGATTAATTTTATGCGCATGTCCGTCATAACCTTTCGGTAAACGATTTTCATTAATATATTGCGCAAAGTTATTATCATTCGTACTTGCTAGCTCACTGGCTTTTTCAATATGTTTTGCATCGCGTTTAGAAAGCCCTTCTTTTGAATGCAGCTTTTGTTGATAGTGTTCATAAATACGTGTGATATCATGGTCAGCATTCAAATACGTTTGGATATCTTGTTTTAATTCTGCTTTAGTCAATTTTTGATTCTTTTTCTTCTTGTCAAAGATAGACGGATTTAAATCCACTTGTTGTCCTTCTGATTTCGCAGATCCAGTATCTTTCTTGTGTTCTTGTTGTGGCGGTGCTTTTTGCGTCGGTTCTTGTTTGGCCTCTTGTTTGACTTCTTTCACTTCTGAAGAAGCACATCCTGATAATATCAATGTCATAGACGCAAAAAGCAATCCCGTTATTAATTTTTTCACTGTTACCTTCTCCTTTGATTCTGCGCCTTATTTTATCTTTTTAATAATTCACTCGCTCAGTCATTTTTTACCCTAAATCTCATAATGTATGATGTTATCTTCTAAAATCATATATAAAACGCTTTCATTGAAATTTGATTTAGAAAAATTAAAAATTAGTCACGCAACTCATTAAAGTTAGTGTATAATACTTCCATACACATATTCTATTCCGTACAACATAAAAAGAAAATAGATGATATGCAGTTCGCAGTTTCACTCTGCACGCCATCCATTCTCTATATAAAAACTACAAAGAGGTGTAACATCATGGAAAACAATGATTTAAAACGCAGTATGACCAATCGTCACATTCAGCTGATCGCCATCGGGGGCGCTATCGGTACGGGGCTTTTCTTGGGGGCAGGGAAAAGTATTGCGTTAGCTGGGCCATCCATTCTTTTGGCCTACATCATTATCGGGTTCTTCTTGTTCATTATGATGCGTGCATTAGGTGAACTTCTTTTATCAAACAGTCAATACAATTCATTTATTGATATTGCGGAAGATTATTTAGGCCATATGGCTGGTTTCTTTACAGGTTGGACGTACTGGTTTTGTTGGGTAGCTACAGGTATTGCGGACATCACAGCTGTAACTAAATATATTAATTTCTGGTGGCCGTCTTTCCCACCTTACTTAACAGCGATTATCACAGTTATCTTACTACTCGCACTAAACTTAATGACAGTTAAAGCTTATGGGGAAATCGAATTCTGGTTTGCGATCATTAAAGTTATTGCGATTTTATTCTTAATTGTCATTGGTCTTTATTTAATCTTTACTGGATTCTCATCACCTAACCACATTCAAAGTGGTTTCAGCAACCTTTACTCTCACGGCGGATTCTTCCCTAATGGGGTTATGGGCTTTTTACTCGCTTTCCAAATGGCAGTATTTAGTTTCGTAGGGATTGAATTAGTCGGTGTTACTGCACGTGAAACAAAAGATCCAGAAAAGAACTTACCGAAAGCCATCAACAGCGTCGGTATTCGTATCATCATCTTTTATGTTTTAAGCTTAATGGTTATTATGAGTATCACACCATGGGATAAATTAGATCCTAAAGAAAGTCCATTCGTTAACTTATTCGTATTAGCCGGTATTCCAGCTGCTGCGGGTATCGTTAACTTTGTGGTATTAACTTCAGCATCTAGTGCCGCAAACAGTGGATTATTCAGTAACAGTCGTATGGTTTATGGTTTAGCTGTTTCAGACAGCGCACCTAAAGCTTTAGGTAAAGCCAATCGTCACGGGGTCCCATATAATGCATTGATTTTCTCAGGGGTTGTCTTATTCTTAGCAGCATTATTGAACTATGTTATTCCAGATACTGTATTCACAGTCGTAACTACAGTCGCAACAATTTTCTTTATCTTTATTTGGACAATTATTTTAGTTTGTTATATCAAATATCGTAAAGCACATCCTGAATTACATGCTGCTTCAAAATTTAAAAACTTCTTTGGTGTAGTTGGTTCATATAGTACCCTTGTCTTCTTCGTTATTGTCATCGCGATTTTATTCTTAGCTGAAGATACAAGAGTAGCCTTATACTTCTCACCATTCTGGTTAATCTTATTATTTATCGCATATAAAGTCGGCGGCTTTAAAAACCGTGGCTTAAATCGCATTAAACATTAATACACAACACATCAAACAGGTGGAGATTTGAAGTCTTCACCTGTTTTTTGTGTAAATGAAACAAATTAAAAAGCCGGATCAGTTGAGCTGATCCGACTTCCTTTATATAAAATAACTTCGACTCACAATAATTAGTTCAAGCGTGTTGGTGTATCGCCTGTTTTGATGACATTAAGTGCAGCGTTTAATCCGCCTTCAACTAAGTTACGTACCGCTTCATCAGAGAAGAATGCGATATGTGGTGTTAATTGAATTCTGTCATTTTCGATTAATTTTTTGAATGTTTCATCTTCAAGTTCTTTACCAGTAAAGTCAAATGTGAAGTAAGGCATTTCGAACTCGTAAGTGTCGACAGCTGCGCCTGTTAATTTACCTTCATTGACCGCATCGATTAATGCTTCTGTATCTACAACTGCACCACGTGCTGCGTTAACTAAGATTGCGCCATCTTTGAATTTCGCAAACATTTCTTTATTGAAAATGTGGTGGTTGTCTGCAGAACCTGGCATGTGTAAAGAAACGATGTCCGCATCTTTAACTGCTTCTTCAATCGTATCTTTATATTCTAAGAAATCTAATGAATCATTTGGATATAAATCATAACCTACAATTTTAGCACCGAAGCCTGCGAAAAGGTTACCAGTTAATGCGCCGATACGTCCTGTACCGATAATTGCGACTGTCATGTCTTTTACTGGTCTTGCCATAATTGTCGCATCCCAAGTAAAGTCATAGTCTTGAACACGTTTTTCAATACGTGGGAATCTACGTACAAGATTTAATGCAGCAGCTACTGAGTATTCCGCAATTGTTTCAGGAGAATAGCTAGGCACGTTTGAGATAATAATACCGTGTTTTTTCGCTAATTCTAAATCATACATGTCAAAACCTGCAGTACGTTGTGCGACTTGTTTGATGCCCATTGCTTCTAATTTAGGGTAAGCTTCTTTTTCAAGTTTGCCGAATTGCATTGTTGTAACGCCGTCAAACCCTTCAAGCTGATCCAAAGTATCATAGCTTAAGAAGTCATTTGAGAATGAAACTTCAACATCATTCTCTTTAGCCCAGTTCAAAGCTACATCTTTTTCATAATCACGTGTACCAAAAAATTTAATTTTTGTCATAATTACTCCCTCAATTCTAAAAGTTGTATAGTAGAGTAATTCATATCCTATCTAATATATTATGTGAATACATTCACAAAGTCAATAGGTTATAAATTAATCTGAATAATCTGTCAAACTGATTATACTCCATTTGCGTACGTTTGCATATATGATTGTTCAATACTTTTAAAATTTTAAATAACATTGTACAAAGTGATGTCTATATACCATGATTCTGGAACAATTATTGGATTATAAACATCTAGATACTTTCGGTTTTATAACATATGACAAAGCATTATTGAGGTTGGCTGAACTAAAAATACGCACGCCATAGTTTAGAAATTCACTATAGCGTGCGTATTAGATTAGTCATCTTTCTTTTTATAACGAATTGTCGGCTGATGCTCACCTTTTGTGAACGCTTCAGTTGCTTTTCGTCTGCGTTCAGCCCGTAACTTTCTGTTTTTCTTAGCTTCTCTTTTATTATAAGCAATATTCAAAGAAGCCCCTTTTTGGGTGTTGTCTTTCATATACATATACGAACCAACGTTATAAGCCGTACGTACAATCATTTGCCCAGCGACTGGTGACGTCATGTATAAGAATAAGATCGTTAATAGCGTTCTGACACTGAAGTAATCACGTGTAAACCAGAAATAAATAAATACACCAATTAATGAAAACAACACAGATAAGGTTGAACTTTTCGTTGCGGCGTGTGCACGCAAGAAGATATCATCAAACTTTAAAATACCGATGGCACTAATGAGAGCGACAATAGATCCCAACAAGATAAGGACAGCTGCGAATAAACTAACGATTTCGTTTATTATCAAAGATTCGTCCTCCTTCTACGAAGCGTGAGATACCAATGGTACTCAAGAATGCGAGGATAGCGATAATTAAGCTCGCATCTAAGAAAGTTAAGGTGTTTAAGACGATACTGAGTAAGCCTACAATAGAGATAATCATCGCACCAATACTATCAAATGCGACCACCCTGTTAGGTGTTGTCGGTCCTTTAATCACACGTATCAAAGCGATAATCACCGCAATACCGTAAATGACTAAAGCACTCCGTATCATCCAATCTATGACCATTTCAATCATTTGAGCACCTCCCATATCAAACGTTCATATTTCTTAATCTGCTTGGTTAAAACGGCTTTATCTTTTTCAGAAACATCGATCGCATGAATAAAGAAACGACTGCCATCAGGTGATACCCTGAGTACAAGTGAGCCTGGTGTCAACATGATTAACAAGGTCAATAAAGTAATCGCCCAGTCTCTTTTCAATGACGTTTCATAAATTAATAAACCTGGGTTCATGTCATGTGATTTAAATAAGATATAGTTGATGGTTGATAAACTCGATATCAACAGCTGCATATTATAAATCAAAATGAATTTAGAAATAATCCAGACTTTCTTTAAGTAGAAGACACGTTTAAAGAAGAATCGATGGATTAAATATACAATCGCAATACCAATCAGATATCCCGCAATAAATGTAGACAAGTAGAATTTATCTTCGTCTTGAAAGAGCGTCCATAGTACAGCAATTAAAATATTCAGGGTTAGTTGGGCTAACATTATTCCACCTCCACATTTGGGATAACTGATTTGATATAGTCACTAGGGTTTATATTAAATTCCGCCGCATGATGTGCGACATCTAAAATCCATTCGGCACAAAGCCCCATCAGGATAGTCGCAACTGTTAATAAAATCATCGCGATCAACTTATGCGGCAAGATTGGTTGTCGTTGGACTACAGGCATCTCTTCTCTACCGAAATACATATAGAAAAAGACTTTCAATAAACTATACATCGCAATCAAGCTGGTGATAATCATCAGTGCGACACCGACCACATACCCTTCAGCGAGTGCACCTTGTATAATCAGTAATTTCCCAGGAAATCCACTGAATGGCGGTACGCCGCCAATAGATAATGTGACAATAAATAAAATAATACCTAATGACGGATGCGTATGAATCAAACCGCCCATTTGTTTATAACTTCGGTAACCTGTTAAGACAACAAAGACGCCCATGACTAAGAATAATAAGGTCTTAATGATCATGTCATGACCGGCATAGAAAATCGCACCTGTCACACCTGCTTGATTCAAGGTACTGATACCCATGACTGAGAAGCCGATAGACAAGATAACTTGATAAGCAGCTATTTTTTTCACATCTTCATAACCCAGTACACCGATAGCACCAATAATCATCGTAATGATTGCCATATAATACATGAGTTGATGTGTAATATCAGGCTGTTGATCAAATAACAACACCATGACACGGATTAACGCATACACACCGACCTTTGTCATCAATCCCGCAAATAACGCAGCTAATTCAGTATTTAATGCGGCATAGGCTTTAGGCAGCCACATAAACATGACTAAAGCTGCTTTACCGCCGAACACGAAGATCATAATAATCGCAATCATTGTCATCATCGGCGGTTGGTCACTTTCACTTATCCGCATCGCTAAATGACCGAAGTTCAATGTGCCGAGTGTGCCATATAAATAAGCGACACCGATAAGGAAGAACCAAGAACTGACAACGTTCATTACGACATAAATGACACTCGCACGTAATTGTTCTAGTGTTTGACCAAGTGTTAATAAGACGAACGACGCAATCAACATAATTTCAAACATCACGTACAAGTTGAAAATATCAGCAGTTAAGAAACTGCCGTTGACACCTGTCAGCATAAATAGAATAAATGATGGTAAGAAATAGCGGTTCGCAAGATGTTCACGCTTACCAAAACCAAAATAAATAACACAAGTAACCACTAAGTTGGCAATTGTGACAAAGAAAATACTTAAAGTATCGCCGACAAATTGAATGCCGAATGGCGGCTGCCAATCACCAAAATTGATTACTAACGGTTGATGTTGATAGACATACGCTAATAAATAAGCTGAGACTGCTGTGTTGATGATTTGGATCGTAATCGCAATACGTCTCGTAACCATTAAACGTTCTTTAAAGAAGAACAAAATTAATCCTGTGACTAAAGGCAACAACAGTGGGATTAACATCATATTATTCATCGACATCATCATCCTCACCGCGTAACGCTTCAATTCGGTTTACCCGTGTCACTTTATAAGTACGATAGACTAAGACAAGTAAGAATGCGGAAACCGCAAATCCGATGACAATTGCGGTTAAAATCAACGCTTGTGGTAAGGGATCTACATAATTACTGCCTTCATCGTTAATAATCGGTACTTTTGTACCATCAAAGCCGCTCATCGCTAAAATGACTAGGTTTGCGACATGTGTATAAATGGCAGTACCTAAAACGATACGAATTAAGTTTTTCGATAAAATCATATACGTGCCTGCAAAAGTTAAAATACCAATAATTATAATAAGTATGACGTTCAACTTTTATCACCACTTATCGCAAGCATAATTGTCGTCACTGAACCGACGACTGTTAATAAAATACCGAATTCAAACAATGTCACACTTGAAAGATGCACTTTCTCTAAGTAAGGCAATGTGACGTAAACATCCTCATGTGACAATAAAGGGTGTCCAAAAAACATTGGCACGATTGCGGTAGCAATGGATAATAAAGAACCTGTAATCGTAACTGCTCTGAAATCCAGCGGCAGTGAACGAATGACCTTTTCAACATCAAAGGCTAGAAACATCAGGATAAACGCTGAACTGAAAACTAAACCGCCGATAAAGCCGCCACCTGGATTATCATGACCTGCTAAGAAAATATAAGAACCGAAGGTCAAAATAATGAAAACTGCTACTTTAGAAATCGTTTCTAATACAATGTCATTTTCGTGCATCTGAATCACCCTTTCTGATTTTGAATTTAATTAAGGAATAGATACCGAGACCCACTATCATAATGACAATGCCTTCTAACATGGTATCTAGTGCTCTGAAGTCTCCGAGAATTGCGTTGACAATATTTTTAGAACCTGCCAATTTATCACTATGTTCATAGAAACTTGAAATCTTATTAAACGCTTGTTCTTGTTGTGCAATAATCACAAACGTCACGACAAAGAGCGACATTAATAAAGCAATAGATAGCTTGACCGCTTCTTTCCCGACATGTACTTTATCTCGTCGTACGTTTGGTAAATGGTAAAAGACTAATAAGAATAAGATAGTCGTAATCGTTTCAATCACTAACTGTGTCATCGCCAAGTCTGGCGCTCTCATTAAGACAAAGACAATCGCAATCGTATAACCGATAACACCGTTAATAATAATCATCGCCATACGTTCACGTAAGAACACTAATGCAACAGATAAGAAAGCAATATTGGCAGTGACTAAAATTTCAAACCACGTAATCGGCTTCACTTTGAAACCTTCAACAGGTATCCAACCGACGCGAATAAAACCATAAGCCAACATACCGAAGAATAAGAAATAAATCACATGTAAGTATTGATTTAATCGGTTATTCATCATCAACTGCATCCCGCTTCTACTAAAACGCTCACTTCCGCTTAACATACCGCGATAGATACTGTTGATGGATAGAAACTCTGGTAACTTGTTGTAAACATTCATCCAACGTGAACGCCATAAGAGTAAAATACCCACGACATAAATCGTTAAGGTAATCCATAACTCAGGGCTTAAACCGTGCCATGCGGCAATGTGCGGAATAAATGGTGCCACTTTATCTGAATGTCCGATATCACGTAAGGCAGGACCGATTAAATATCGCCCTAAGACGTTCGGGATAATAAAGAATAATGGCATACCGAGTGTAATCACTGCCGGCGCAATATACAGTCCTACTGGCTCATGTTCAGGTACTTGCGGTAAGCCCTCTTTGTGTAACGGGCCAAAGAAAGTATCTTTGACTAAACGTAAGCTGTAAATGAACGTAAAGAGACTGGCAACCACACCAACAATCAACATCACAGAAACAAAGACTTGGTCATACATCGTAAGTTTTTTCGCGCTGACCAATGTCGCAAAGAACATTTCCTTTGATAAGAAACCATTAAATAACGGGAGACCTGCCATCGCCATTGCGCTGATGGTCATCATCACAGTTGTGACTGGCAAGAGTTTACGTAAACCGCCTAAACGCGATAAATCACGTGTGCCTGTTTCATGATCTACAATACCAACACCCATAAAGAGCACACTCTTAAAGAGCGCATGGTTGATTAAATGAAACAGTCCCGCAAATAAACTCGTAACATAAAAGGCTTGGAACCCTTGTGCTTGGTGACTATATGCTAAAAATCC
Organism: Staphylococcus sp. CWZ226; assembly: GCF_018986355.1. Taxonomy (NCBI): domain Bacteria; kingdom Bacillati; phylum Bacillota; class Bacilli; order Caryophanales; family Staphylococcaceae; genus Staphylococcus; species Staphylococcus sp. CWZ226. The sequence continues at coordinate 121,539 of NZ_JAHMSB010000003.1, forward strand.
AAAGCCGACCATCGACATAATCATGCCGAGTTGACTGATTGTGGAATAAGCAAGCAATCCTTTTAAATCACGTTGTCCAACTGCCACAAAGGAACCGACCATTAAAGTGATAATACCGATTGTGATAACAATATAAGCTACCCATGGCTCATAACCTAATATCGGTGTAAAACGAAATAGTAAGTATAATCCGGCTTTAACCATTGTCGCAGAGTGCAGGTAAGCACTGACAGGTGTCGGTGCTTCCATCGCATCTGGCAACCAGATATGAAATGGAAATTGTGCCGATTTCGTAAAGGCACCTAATAAAATAAAGACAACCGCAAGTGGGAACCAAGGAGATTCATACATCGTTTGGCGAACGGGAATTTGCACTAATTCAGAAATAGTATTTGTACCGGTAATGTTAAATAAAATAACAAACCCAACCATCATAAACATGCCGCCAAAGACAGTGATTAAGAATGATTTCATTGCGCCTGCCTGACTTGTTGGTCGGTTATACCAATAAGCAATTAATAAGAAAGACGCAATACTCGTTAACTCCCAAAATACGTACAGCAGTATGGTATTATTTGCTAGCACAACGCCTAACATCGCAAACATGAACATTAATAAATACACGTAGAACCTTGGCAAATCATCATGTGCTTTTGATAGGTATGCATTCGCATATAATACAACACCTGTACCAATTAAAGTGATTAACAAGGCAAAGATTAAAGACAAGCCATCTAATCTGAACGCAAAATTTACATCGATTGACGGCATCCACGGCAATGAAACCATAACCAGTTGATTGGCGGCGATGCGTGGAATCATGGTTATAAAATAAATTGCGCTGATAACGGGCGCACTTAACGCTATCCATCCAGCTTGTCTGCTTAAAGTTGTTCTGTACCGACCCGTGTTATGCGTAATTTCTTGTTGTGCTTGTTCTGATGCTGACGCTGGTCGTGCAGAACGATTCGGCAGGTTTGTCATGAGTACGAACAACATCACAACAATAATAAAGACAAACAGCCAAATAAGGCTCATAAGAAGTGAGACTCCTTTCTATAGTTGAGTTAAAGTCATATCTAAAAAATAAAAATTAAAGATCTAATTGAATCGTAATCGTGCGGTTTTGTTGCGGAACATCTATAAATTTGAGGGTCTCAGATAAAGTCTGATGACCGAGGTATTTTTGTATCACTGTAAGCGGTGTACCCGATTGGTACGCATGATAAGCAAAAGTTTTACGTAAAGATTGAAGACCGACTTGAGAGAGTCCATTTTGAACAGCAGCATCATGAATAATACGATACGCTTGTTGGCGAGAGAGCGGACGCTTTGTTTTCATAGAACGAAATAGATAATCGTCATGACCAATTCCTTTATCTTTCATAAATTCATCCAATTCCTCACATAACGATTGAGGCAACGGCACATTAATTTCAGATATCCCAGGTTGTCGCCAAACATTAATCACAGCCTGACAATGCTCATCTTGTGTTAAAACATCTAGTCCTTTTAAATGAATTAACGTACTAATTCTTAAACCTGTATGTATCGCTAAACGAAACAACAAATAATCACGCTGGTTATGTTCACGTAACGTTTCATACATCGCTTCAATGTCCGATTTATCTTTAATCGGCAACACACATTCCATGAAAAGCCCACTCCTTTCTAATTAACAAAATATTGCCACATTAAATTAATGATACTTAATCATTATAATTCATATTTAAGTAACATTAAAGTAACGAAGTCTCATTTTTTCAAAAAATTTAAAATCGTTTATTTGTTAAAAAGCATAAAAAAGAAGCGAGCCAAAGCTCACTTCTTACTATTAGTCTAATCGAATAGGTTTTTGATTTTCATTATTCCCAATTACGATTTTATTTGCGACTGCTTGTATTTGTGCTGATGATATGTTCATTTTCTTTAAATCAGAAATATTATATTCAGTAATACTGCCATCAGCTAATTTTTCAGGATAATTTTCATAGGCTGCTTGTGAACGCCAAACCGCAACTTTATCGCGAGACACACCAATATAAACTGCATATGGACCCGATTGCGGATCAAATGTATAAAACTTCATGCCTTCAGGTGCTTGAATCACAGTAGGTTCAAATCTCCCTTGTAATAAGCGCACTTCATTTACTTTGAAGTGGTGTATTTGATCTTGAACTATAGCCGAATATTTACCTTCTAACACTTCTTGCCCTGTGATATATTTTTGATCAAAATTCGGGTTCAATATCATCAATGCTACATTGTGTTTAATCTCTTGTTCTGTTAAAGGTCCTTTTTGTGTTTGCGGTTCTTCTTTTTGATTCTCTGTACTTTCTTTTGAAGTATTGGTTTGATTATTATTTTTTGTTTCTGATGTTACTTTGTCTTGTTTAGCGTTTGTTTCTTTTGTCTCTGTTTTCTGTTCTGATGACTTAGAAGTTTGTTTATCTTCTTGTGATTGTGTTCCACATGCGGCTAATAAAAGTAGACTCAAGATCATTGTGAGTATCATTCTAAGTTGTTTCATCTTTTACGCCTCAATTCTCAGGGACAAACTGTAATGTGTGCGGTGTTGCTTGATAGATATGTCGTGTTAGCGCATTGATTTCATTTGAATCGAGTTTCAACTGTTCAAGTTCTTTCACTTTAAAGACTTGTGTCTCTTCTTCTTGAATGAATTGATTATAATCTAATTTTACTTTTTGAGATACTGCATCTTCAGAACTGATTGTTGATTTACCAATAACGATTTCATTATCAGATACACCGATTACTGTTTTCTTGTCAGGATCTTTTGTATGTGTTACAAAATAATACTGCATGCCTTCAGGACCATTTTCAACTTGCGGTACTTCTAGAGATTGGAAAAGTACATAGTTTGGAATGCGCACTTGTTGACCGTCATCTGTTTTATAAGTTTTTTGTTTTAAATCTTTAGCATTAACGTAAGTTTTGTTTAATTTAGGGTCTAACAACATCATCGCGATATGTTTTCTATCCATATCTGCTTCAGGACCAGGTGCAAGAGCCTCAGGCCCTTTGACTTTACCGCCATCTCTTTCTAAATTTGGTTCTTCATTTTTCTTTGATGAATCTGAGGATTGAGCATCTTTTTCAGTGGCTTGTGTTGTTTTATCAGTTTCTTGTTGTGTTTGTTTAGTTTGTGCATTCTTATTTGTATCAGTGTCAGCATGTGCTTTGTCTTTTTTCTCCGCTTCATGCACTTCTATTTTTATATCTTGTTTAGTGTGGTACGTCGTATGTGTTTGTTTTTTCTCTTTAGGTGATTGGTCTTGTGATTGAGTGTCGGTTGTTTCTTCTTGTTTTTGGTCTGCTTGTTTTTCATTGTTGTCTTTATGGCCACAACTTGCTAAAAGTAGAGTTGAACAAAGCAGTCCAAGCAATAAATGATGTCGTTTCATGATGTATACCTCCCGATACTTTATTCTTTATATATATTATACATTAGAAGCTACTTTTCCACTATGTAATCCTTATCAAATTCGTCTTTTTAATAAGTTTTGTTTCTTGTCATTGCGGGAACTTATTAATTATGTAATTATAAATGAATTCAAAATTAATTTTGTTCATAACTTTGTAGAGAGAAAGGAGGCAATTTATGAGTGAGATTAAAGTAGGAATCATTGCTGCTCCAGGGTTTCCTATGGATTTATCAGAGACACTAGCTGAACAAATGCCTACTTCACTAAATAGTAAATTGAAAGAAGATATCAAATGGACTTTCGAATGTGTTTCTGACCCATTAATTGGTTCTGCTGAAGACGTCAACAAAAGTTTAGACGCAGCTCAATCTCTTAAAACCCATCATAAATGGGACTATGCGATTGTTGTGACAGACTTACCCATTGTCGAACAACGTAAAGTAATAGTAGGTAATTTAGATGAACCTATGGCTACTGGATTAATCTCAATTCCGGCTTTAGGTTTATTTGGTGTGAAACGTAAATTGAAACAATGTCTGCTTTATTTTGCGGAAATTATATATTTACATCAATCGAATGAGGATTATCAAACGAAAAAATTAAATCTTTCATTATTTACACGTGTAAAGCCCATTAGAAATATATTCGATGATAAACAAGAGAATGATATGGAAACGAAAGATGATCAAGAAGCCGGAGATGATACTTCACACTCCAAAACAACAACCAAGTTTATTTTAAACCCACTTATTATAAGTTGGATTTTATTATTAGCTGGAATGACCAGAGCCAATCAACCGCTTAAAGAAATTCCAAACTTCAAAAAGATTATTTCTATTTCCTTTGCGACAGCTACATACTTAACCATTTTCTCTACCCCATGGCAATTAAGTATTGAATATACTAACTTAAGATTTATCTTTATGACGACACTAGCCATTGGCGGAATGACCCTTTGGATTATGTATGCACACTCGTTATGGGAACATGAAACTTCGTTAACAACTAAAACTTATCGAACAGTTTACAATGTAACAACTGTCTTAACTCTATTGATTATTATTGTATTCAGCTATCTCATCTTATTCTTACTGCTTATAATCAGTGTCGCTTTATTCGTGCCGAATGATTTATATAACATGCAGACGATTAATGAAGGCCAGCGTACACTCGGACAGTTCTTGTACCTTGTATGGTTTGTGACATCACTTGGTTTCTTAGCAGGTGCTTTAGGCGCATCTGTCGAAAACGAAAAGAAAATTCGTGCTATGACTTACTCTTATCGTCAACGTGCACGCTATGAAGAAGCAAAAGAATGGGAAGCTTCCAATTACTATTCATCAGAATCACACCAAAAAGATAATGATGATAACGATCAAAACAATTAAAGAAAGGAGGCTGTAAATTTATGGAACAACTTGTCGTAGGCATTATCGCTTCACCTGGTATTGCGAATAAACTTTCGCATAAATTAGTAGACACATTACCCGGTTTATTAAATGACTACATTTCATCTCAATACGAATGGAAAATTGAAGTCATTGTTGATGCGTTAACAGGATCTGCAGAAGATGCAGACCAAGCCTATCAAAAAACTGAAGACTACTTAGATCGTTATAACTGGAACTATATTATCAGTTTAACTGACTTACCATTACTTCATGATAATGAGTCAGTCATCGCTGTTGATATCAACGAAGAAAACGGGGCTAGTATTATTTCAATTCCCGCTTATGGTTGGCGTCCTGTTACCAAACGTCTAGAAAGAACAGTGCTGACGATTATTCATGAAATCAATCTATTTTTCAGTGACAACCCAAATCAAAACAATGAAGATGAAAATCATCAAGCAACCTATCGAGAAATATTCCCTTTCTCTAAACTAAGAAAAATCCGTACTTACACTGATGATACACATACGATGCATATTCGTTATATTGTCGCATCTAAAACATCTGGTTACTTCCGTTTACTCAGTGGAATGACCTTTGCGAATAACCCATTAAGATTAATGCAAAGTATGAATAGTGTAATCGCAATCGCATTTACAACCGGCGCATCCGGTTTAATCTTCTCCACCATGTGGTCTTTAAGTAATACCTTTACCACATGGAGATTAACAGTCATGTCCCTCTTTGCGATTTTCGGTATGATTTTATGGATTATCTTAGCGCATAACTTATGGGAAAGTGAACGCTTCAGTATTAATAAACGTATTACGCGGTTGTATAATTTAACAACTCTGACCACACTGACAACGTCAGTCATTATTTATTATGTAACACTCTTTACAATATATTTGATTGCGGCTTCTGTATTATTACCAGCGCCTTTCTTAGGAAAGACTTTAGAACTCGGACATCCTGCCACATTTACTCTTTATGTGTCTATCGCATGGTTCGCAGCTTCTCTTTCAACAATTGCGGGTGCCATTGGTGCAGGTATGCGTAACGAAGAACTGGTACGAGAAAGTACGTATGGTTCTAGACAACAAATGAGAAAAGCCTTAATCAAAGAACGTTCTGATAATAACTAACTATTGAAATCAAGATGCAATGACATCTTGGTTTCTTTTTTTATTTACTACTCTTTTTATAGCGCGGTAGCCTCACGGTTGTCTGAGTTCAGACATCCCAACCTCTTAAAACCGCTTAATATCAGCACTTCTATACATAATACTTTAACCTCCAATTAAGTATCAAAGAAATAAGCAGTTTGTCTTGTAAGCGAATTATTTTTTGTAATTTTCTCACGCATGACAAAAAATTCACAAATTATTACCAAAAGACAAATTATAATGATTTGATATTTATGATACGCTATATTTAAGAATTCCTAAAAATTTTGTTAAAACTTGTTAAATAGTATCACTCGAAAACTTTACAATTTTAGCGAGGGAGCCGAGTTAAATGGAAATCAAACAGTATGTATTGCGTATCAAAAGCAAAATCCTATTACAGCCGACTGACTTGGTATTTCACAAAGGTGAAATCAATCATATTATTGGCAGAAATGAAGTTGGCAAGTCTCAATTAGCTAAAGATTTCGTACTCAATTACAGCGGTCATATGCGCCCAGAGATTACAGAAAACACAACTTTGATTAGTAATGCATCATGTATTCCAAGAGATATCACTAAAGATTTTCTCATTCAATTACTCAAGAGTTATTTTATTTGTACCGTCAAAATCGATTACTTGGGTGACTTGTTAGGGATTGAAACTATTCCTGATCACATCCCTATTCGAAAATTAAACAAAGGACAACAAGAAAAGCTGAAGCTATTAAGTTTTCTATCAGAAGACAAACCTATCATCATTTTAGATGAGATCACAAAAGACTTAGATGAAAAAACAGTTCACGACTTCTATACTTTCTTTAATAACTATATTTCGGATAATCCTGAAAAAGTAATTATCAATATTACACATAGCGCAAAAGATTTAACATACCTACCTGGTAAGTACTTTTTATTTAAAGACCTGACGATTGAAGAATATGATTCTAAAGAAGCAGTTGTCGATGAATACATTTGTTTCTAAAAACTTGAGGTGTACAAAATGAGGTTAGAGTTAAGAAAAACAGCGTTTAACAAAATAACACTGATTCTTGGTTCGCTTTTTTTATTACTATTCGTTTTAGGTTATGGCTTTACCACCTTTATGAATGATGGTCAAAGCTTGTCATATGGTGAATATTTCTTCAACACATATACGATTGCGGTAGAAACTGGATTCATACTCTTTTCATTCATCATCGCTTATTACTTCAATAAAGAGTATGCAGATCAAAACATCTTATTTTATAAGTTATTAGGAAATACAGACTTCACCTTCTTTTACAAAAAGATGTTTGTCATTTTCTTAGAATGCTTTGTATTTGTATGTATTGGCATCACTGTCATTTCTTTGATGTTTGGTAATTTCTCGCATTATTTCTTTTTAATCATCATGTTTTCTTTATTAATCTTGCAGTATATCTTAATCATTGGAACAATCAGTATTTTAATTTCCAAAATTTTAATCAGTGTTATTGTCAGTCTAATCTATTGGGTTATTTCTATTGTCTTAGTAATGCTTAATCCAACCATCTTCGGCATCCTTGCGCCTTTTGAAGCAAGCAATGTCATGTACCCTAACGTCGATGCTACATTGAATGGAGATACCTTAGCACTGACTTCTTACGATATTACATTACTGATTGTTTATTTCTTTTTACTCTTTGCGATCAACTTCGTCGTACTTTTCTTTGCGCGAAAACGTTGGTTGCAATTAGGGCTATAACTTGAAAACATAAACAAGAGGCAGAGTTAAATCCGCCTCTTTTTTCTACATACTCCCTAATAGAAAGGTGTGTACATTAAATATGAATGACTCAATGTTCTGGAAACCTTTCATGATACCTGTGTATTTAATGGTTGCCTTTTTAGGTTTTCTATTATTTAAATTTTATATCCAAGCAAACATGGCTTCTATTATTTTAATTGTCGGTCCATTAATTTATGTGGCAATTGCTTCTATCATTTATAACACTAATCGTAAAAGACAAAATAAATAGCGTTGTATATTTTTAAATAACTGTTGTGCTATCATTCTGCAAAATTGATTCACAACAGTTATTTATATATTTAACTATTTTCGTTTTCTACTTCTGTCAGCATAAAGCGCAGCAATTTATCAACTTGAGGATCTTTGATGAAATAATACGCCATTTTCCCTTCTTTGCGGAAATCTATAACTTCTTTTTTATAGAGTATGCGTAAATGATGAGAAGTAGAGGCAATACTCATTTGAAGCAATTTCGCAATGTCGCAAACACACAGTTTCTCTTCTTCAAGCAACGCAAATAAAATCGTTAATTTCTTTTTATCACCTATTGCGTTTAAAGTATTCATTGCCTTAATAGTGTGTGTTTCACTTAAAAAGTCAGAAGCATTTTTCACTTTATCTTCATGCACATACATGATGTCACATTGTTCATTAGACACCTATCTCCCATCCTTTCTATGAAACAAAGCTTAACAATGTTTGTATGGTTTTGTTTTCAATCAAAATGTATAAACCTAAGCCAATATAGATAATTGCCATAATCCATCGATTATATTTCTCCACAGTTTCACCAATACCTGGGACTTTTGCTAATTTTTGTGCAGAGAATACCAATAAGAAAATCATGATTACAAATACAATTAATGTCACAATAACTTGCGCTAAAGTCAAACTGACAAAGTACGGTACAAATAAACCGATATTATCTGCTCCACAGCTTGCTAGGGTAACAAGCGCAACAATGCCAACTAATTTGGACAGTCCTTTTTTATCCAACTCTCTCTTGGCACGTGCTTCCCCTTCACAATCATCAAATAATGCAACTTTGATTCCTAAATATAGAGGGATGATACCTAATAAACCTAACATCCATTTCTCAGGTACATAGTGTAAGACAAACGCAAAAAACAAACTGATGACAATTAAGGCACCTGAACCTAAAAACTGTCCAATATAAATATCACGATACTCACGTTTGGTTTGTGCACGTGCGAAATAAATCAACAAAATCACTAATAAATCTAAAGCAGTCGCTGTATAAAGTATAACTGCAGTCAAAGCGGTCTGTATCACTTTGTCACCTCATTCAAAAATAAATTTGAATATATTATAACACTCTAAAAGTTAAAATCACAGGTCATAATAAAAAGACCTTCATATAACGAAGGTCTTGAACTCTATCATTATGAACGCAGTATCTTTTTAACAGCTTTCGCAAATTGTTTAGGTTGTTGTGCATAACCGTAATGTCCACCTGTAACTTGAAACAGATTTGCATTTAAGCTATGCGCAAAATATTTAGCCGCTTCATATCCTAGCGATTCTTTCGATTGTTCACCTTGCAAGAACTTGATTGAAACATCTTCGGCCTTCAAAGTTTCTATATCAATTTGATAATTCAAATATTGCCGGAGTTCATATTGAAGCCAAATGTTTGTTGATTCACCACTGCGTATTTGTGAAGTGCTCGGTGAACAAACCGCACAAGGAGCAATCGTATTCTCTACTAACACCTGCATATCTGAGTGCGAAGGATTAATCAAACGTTCATACTGACGCATTGCAGCCGGCACTCCTTCAATCATTGCAGTACGTGCGATTTGTTCAGTTTGCGGCACATAATCTTCTCTGTTTGGAAGTACAGAAGTATTTAAAGGCTCATGAACAAGTAATGTCTTAACCAATTCTGGATACATACACGCAAATTCTAATGCAGGCACAGCACCTGTGTCTGTCGCAAAAAGATAAACAGGATGATTACTAAGCGTTTGTATTAATGTTTTAATATCTTCGACATCCATGGTTAAACAATACGTATCTTTGGTGTTTGCGATAGAACTTGGTAAAGCCGTTAACAATTCACTTGCTCCATAACCTCGTCTATCAGGTAAGACAACAGTAAAATGATCTTCTAGCTTATGTGCTAAATCCAAATAACTATCATTGATTCCGCTAGCGCCAGTAATACATAACAAAATCGGTCCATGTCCCATCATGTCATAACGAATGATTGCATTATTTGTTTCTAAAGCATACATTTCTCTCATTCCTTTAACTCCATCATTACTATCATCATACCTCAATCTTCATCAACATATAAATCAACTGCATCTCTTGTCTGACTTAAATGTGCGATATGATTTGTATAGTCTTTCGCAAGATATGTGTAGAATAAAGTGTCTACAGTGATGAGCTGTGCGATTAACGAACTTGTTGCGGCTAATCGCAAACTACGATCTGAGCTTGCGTCATGGAACAAACACTCATCCGCTTCATTGGCGAGTTCTGAATCTTTTCGACTGGTCATACCGATAACCGGAACATGATAATGGCGCGCGACTTGCGCTAACTTTAATGTTTCTCGGTTTTGGCCTGAATTTGAGATACCTATCATTAAAGTACCTTCATTGTTACTTCCAGCTAGCGTTGTAGCGATAATGTGTGCATCCGAACTATGAACAACATTCATGCCAGCTCTTGTAAATTTTTGAAAGATATCTTCTGCCACAATATGACTTGCGCCTACTCCAAACACAACTAACTTCTTACATTGTCTTAATTTTTCAGCAATCGTTTCTAACGTTTGATCATCTAATAAAGTTTCTGTTGTTTTCAGAGTATACGCTGCTCGATTGAACAGTTTACTTTTAATTTCATTAGCAGGTTCATCTTGCTCCATTTCTTGATACACACTAGCCTGATGATTAGGTAAATAACTCGAAATGGCTAACTTCAAATCCACTAGCCCTTTGAATCCTAATTTATGCACACAACGGATAACAGTAGCTGAACTTGTTTGCGTTTCTTTACCTAACGCTTGTGCACTCATTTCTAATACCGCTTCCGGTGCTTCAATCAAATATCGTGCCACTTGTTGTTCGTTTTTAGTCAGTTGTTCCATCTGTTCTTCAATATAAATTAATAGTTGTTCATTTCCCATATGTTTTACAGCTCTTCTTCAACATCTTGAGGTGCAGTCATTTCTTTTGTTGTTCCGAAGAAGTATGTTGCGATAAATCCTCCCGCATATGCAGCTAATATTCCTGCAATGTAGCCTAAATACATATTGTCATAAATTAAAGGAATCAATGATAAACCACTCGGTCCAATCGCAACAGCACCAATGTGTCCGATACCACCGATAACAGCACCGCCGATACCTCCACCAATACATGCTGTAATGAATGGACGGCCTAATGGTAAAGTCACACCATAAATTAAAGGTTCTCCAATACCTAATATTCCTGCAGGTAACGCACCTTTTAATAAACGAATAATCTTTTTGTTCTTACGGCATCTTACCCAAAGCGCTAATGCCGCACCGACTTGGCCTGCACCTGCCATCGCAAGAATCGGTAATAAGAAAGTTGCATGATCTTGGTTGATCATTTCTATATGAATCGGTGTTAAAACTTGATGTAAACCAAACATAACTAATGGCAAGAATGTCGCACCAAGGATAAAGCCGCTAAATGCGCCGCCGATATCTAGCACCCAGTTAATAATACCTAATAGACCTTCTGAAATTACACCCGCTATCGGCATAATTAAGAATATCGTCGCAAGTCCCATAATTAATAAGGTAATCGTAGGTGTCACAATAATATCCACCGCATTCGGAATAATTTTATGCAGACGTTTTTCAACAATTGATAGTAACCAAACCGCAAAGATGACACCGATGACCCCACCTTGTCCAGGCGCTAATGCTTCACCGTTAAAGATATTATGCAATGGTTGTTCAGGTGTCATGCCTGTCAACATGGTAGTACCACCAATCACACCGCCGAGTCCTGGAGTTGCGCCAAATTCTCTAGCCGCATTAATCCCTACATAGATGACTAAGTATGCTAGCAAACCACTTTTGATAATATCAAAGACTAAAGTCAACTGCTTCCACATCGCACCTTCAATATAACCAGCAGACAATAGGTTCGTCAGCACTGCCGCTATACCACCGATTAATCCTGCACCAACAAATGCCGGAATTAAAGGTACAAAAATATTTGCGATTACTCTCAGTACTTTTTTCCATTTAGACTTTTTCTGTTTTTCCTTCATCTGACTTTTAAAGAGTTGTGCTTCTGATTCTACATGTTCTTTATCTGTTTGATGCGAAGGTTCATGATGAACGATTTTTTCACCTAAAGGTGTGCCAATCATTTCGCTCATTTCATGTGCGACCTTATTGACAGTACCTGGACCTACAATAACTTGTAGTGTTTCGTCTTCTACTACTCCCATGACACCGTCTATTGCTTTGAGTCCTTCTAGATTCACTTTAGAGTAATCAATAATATCCATACGTACACGTGTCATACAATGAATCACACGTTCTAAATTTGCTTTGCCGCCAACATTATTTAATATTTCCTGGGCAATCTTTTTTTCTTTTGACATTGTTGTTCAGCTCCTCATGTTTTTCTGATAAAACCATTCGCTTTTTCTAAACGTTCAACAGCTTCTTCATACGTAATATCATGTAATCCCATAACAATTGCCGCTTTCACATGACCGTTACTGTCATGAAATAACTTTTTACTCTCAGATTCTGAAGTATTAACCACTTCTGAAATGATATTTAACGCACGTCTTCTCAATTTTTCATTTGTCGGTTGAACATCTACCATTAAGTTTTCATAAACTTTACCGATACCGACCATTGCGCCAGTTGATATCATATTCAACACTAACTTTTGTGCTGTTCCAGACTTCAAGCGTGTAGAACCTGTCAGAATTTCAGGACCCACCTCTATTTCAATCGCAATATCCGCAACTGCACCAATCGCTGTATTTTTATTACAAGCAATCGCTGCTGTGTTCGCACCTATCGTATTCGCGTACTCTAGCCCGCCAATGACATAAGGCGTTCTGCCACTCGCTGCTAATCCGATCACTGTATCAGTTTCATTAAGTTTAAGGTGCTTTAAATCTTGTTCGCCAAGTGTTTTACTATCTTCAGCACCTTCTACAGCTTCAGTCATTGCTTTAGCACCACCTGCGATTAAACCAATCACATCATCTCGAGTTACACCGAAAGTCGGTACACACTCAGCAGCATCTAACACACCTAGCCTGCCGCTCGTACCTGCACCCATATAAATCAATCTGCCACCTTGCTTAAATCCTTCAATAACAGTATCAATCACACGTGCAATAGACGTATTTTCTTTCGCAATCGCTTGTGCTACGGTTTGATCTTCTTGGTTCATCAAAGCAACAAAATCTTCAGTACTTAATTCATCTAGATGCATCGTTTTCTCATTACGTTGCTCAGTTGTCATTTTATTAATGTCCATGACTTTCCTCCTCAACTGAAACGAATTCAAATGCGGTATTCGACCCAATCATATTTATACAATCTAAATCACGGGCATCGACATAACCTAATACATTGACCGCTTCATCCTTAGGTAAATCACACCTTACAATTTGAAGTTCATTCATATAACGACCATATAATGCATTGTCTATCGTCACAGCACCTTTTCGACGTTCTACTACATTATGCGGCGATACTTCTTCAGTAAATGTTTTTCTTGCCTCAATGGCTCTCACAACATCACGTGCGACATCTGGTCGATTATGATAAGTCCCTAAATATTTACTGTCTGAGCTTAAATTTGTTCGTAAAACAACACGGTTTAATCTGAAATACGTATCGAATTGATGAATCATAAAATCGTCAATTTGACTGTCTCCCACACAAGCAATATCACACAAATCCTCTTCCAGCTCGACTGCTGCGGCTAATGGATGATACTGACGATGGTCTTCTAGTGTTGGTAAACCGCGATAGATAGGTCCTCTTAATTGAGTACCAGGGACAAACGCCATGATTTGAATTTCAGGAAATGCTCCTTTTAATCGCTCGTTTATATGTTGAAAGAAAGTACGTTCCAAGCCTGTATCAGGTCTAGGATAATAATTATGTGCAACTAAGATATTCTCTTGAGAAATTGCGCGATCACTCAACTCACGTAGAATTTGAAATGCATCTGTGCTCGCATTCAACATCACTGAATATTTTGCTTCTACATACTCTGCCAAACTATTTATATCGACCGCTTCATCCAAACGAACAATATCAATGCCCACATCACGAATCGATTCTGGTTCACTCAAAGACAAACCCAGTTGATGCAGTGTTTGTCCATTCACATCAGCAATAATTTGTGCACGGTTCCCATTTATTACGGCTAACTGTTTTAACCGCGTCAAATACGTATCTTGGTCATCTTCTGGAATTTGAAGTGATGTAAATATATATCGAAATCCATGATTCAACATTTTGTCGATATATGTTTCGTCAAATGCTTCTCCTAAATAGACAGAAAACCCTAAGTCCAATCCAACCACCTCTTTTAAAAGTTTTATTTTCATTTAAATCAACTGCTTTTTAGTATGTAAGACTGAGAATCAAATCAAGCAATCAATTATGTGTAATCGCTTACATTATCACACAGTTGTAATACTATTACAATATCAATCTCGAATATATGTATTTTTGTAACTAGAGTTCAAAAATAATTTTCTTTTCAAACCTCCACTACACCTTATAGACGTGCTACAATAGGCAGTAATATCACATTAATGCTAGAAAAGAGGCCGACTATGATTAAAGAAACACTTCAACTTTTTAATGAAGGCACACCGATTTTAAACATCTTACAAGATGGAAGACGCCAAGAACTATTAGTACTGTTATGTAAAAAAGGACCTTTAACTGTAAATCAATTAACTGAACTAGTAACCATCTCACGCCCTGCAGTTTCACATCATTTAAAGTTGATGTTAGATGCAGGAATACTTTCTGTTGAACAAAAAGGACTTGAACGTTACTATCGCTCTGACCTAGGTCCGACACTGGATTGGTTAAAGGCTTTAACTGCTTCTCTTGAAGATGATTTACAAAAATAACATTTTTTGAGCATATCTATGTTTAAGTTCGTAAACATAGTGGTATACTTTTACCAGAGAAAGAGACATTCTATATATGAAGGAGCTTGATTATGACTCAAAAAATTATTTTAGAACAAGCAGCACTTGACTTTGCGAAAGCCAATGACCCACATCCACGTATATATGAGTTACCTCCAGAAGAAGGTCGAAAATTATTAGAAGATGTACAATCATCAGATATTAAAAAATATGATGTAGATATTGAAGATACAACATTTGAAACAAAATCTTATGGCGAAGTTCCTGTTCGATTCATTCGTCCAAAAGGAAACCAAGAAAAATTACCAGTGATTTATTATATTCATGGTGCAGGTTGGGTATTCGGAAGCCCGCATACACATGATAAACTTGTCAGAGAACTTGCGGTACGTACAAATTCAGTCGTTGTATTCCCTGATTATGATTTATCACCTGAAGCGAAATATCCGACAGCAATTGAACAAAACTACGATGTCTTACAACAATTAAAAGATGTCGCAGAGGATAAAAACTTAGACTTAAACCGTTTAACAGTTGCGGGTGATTCAGTCGGCGGTAATATGTCAGCTGTAATGACTTTAATGACAAAACAACGTAATGGCTTACCAATCCATCAACAATTACTTTATTACCCTGTAACAAACGCTTCGTTTGACACAGATTCTTATAATGAATTTGCGGAAGGTTACTATTTAACTAAAGAAGGTATGCAGTGGTTCTGGGATCAATATACAACAGATGAAAATGAACGCGCAGAAATTACTGCTTCACCATTACGTGCATCATTAGAAGAATTAAAAGACTTACCAAAAGCGATGATTATTAACGCAGAAGCAGATGTCTTACGCGATGAAGGCGAAGCTTATGCGCACAAATTAAGAGAAGCTGGTAATGATGTGACACATGCACGTATGCAAGGTACAATCCATGACTTTGTGATGGTTAACGATTTAGACAAAACAAATGCGACACGTGCAGCAATGGATTTATCTACAGACTGGATTAACAAACAAAACGAACAATAAAGTATTCACTTTAAGACCGATGTCAAAAGCATCGGTCTTTTTCTATGTATCAAAAAACACGCCCCTTACATCAAGGACGTGTTTTGAATGGATGATTGAATTTTAGTCATTTGGAAAAGTCATAGCGACTTATTTTTGATAATCATAAGCAGTGATGATAATATCTTTTAGTTCACTGATTAATGGTTCTTTAGGGTTAGCAGTTGTACATTGGTCTTCGTATGCAAGTTCAGCCATACGGTCTACTGTTTTATCTAATACTTCTTGTGTTAAACCTTGTGCTTTAAGATTCATTTCGATACCTACGCTTTGACCTAATTCATAAACAGCATCTGCCAAAGCTTCCACTAAATCTTCTGTTGTTTTACCTTTTAAGCCTAAGAATTTCGCAATATCTGCATAATCTTGATCCGCTCTGAAGTAATCATATTTAGGGAACATCGCATGTTTTTGCGGATCTTTCGCATTATATCTGATGACATGCGGTAATAAAATCGCATTCGTACGACCATGCGGAATGTTGTATTCTCCACCGATTTTATGTGCGATTGAGTGACTGATTCCTAAGAATGCATTAGCAAACGCCATACCTGCAAGTGTTGAAGCATTATGCATACGTTCTCTTGCATCTGGATCTCCATCATTCGCTGAAGCTTTTAAATCATCGAAAACAATTTTAATCGCTTGTAAGCTCAAGCCACGTGTATAATCACTCGCCATTACGGATACATAAGATTCAATTGCGTGTGTTAACACATCCATACCTGTATCAGCAGTGACCCCTCTCGGCACACTTAATACAAATTGTGAATCTACGATAGCTACATCTGGCGTCAAGGCATAATCTGCTAATGGATATTTGACATGCGTATCACTATCTGTGATAACCGCAAATGGTGTAACTTCTGAACCTGTACCTGAAGTGGTTGGAATACAAACCATTTTCGCACGTTGTGCTGGCATAATTTTATAAGCACGTTTACGAATGTCTAAGAATTTTTGTTTCGCACCAAAGAATGATAAATCTGGGTGTTCGAAGAATGCCCACATACCTTTCGCCGCATCCATAACAGATCCGCCGCCGATTGCGATAATTGTATCCGGTTGGAATTCAACCATTAACTCTAAACCTTTATAGACAGTGTTAGTTGATGGGTTGGGTTCAACATCGCTAAAGATACGCACATCAGGTGCATCATTACGTCGTGCTAGTACTTCTTGTACACGTTTCGCATAACCAAGATTTACCATGCCTTCGTCTGTCACGATTACAACACGTTCAACTTCTTTCATTTGCGTTAAATACATAAGTGAGTTTTTCTCAAAGAAAATTTTAGGTGGAAGTTTGAACCATTGCATATTATTTCTCCTTTTAGCGATTGTTTTTATATTGATTAAATCGACAGCTGAAACGTTATGAGAAACTGAGTTATGTCCATAAGAGCCGCAACCTAACGTCAATGATGGAATCATTTCATTATAGATATTACCGATACCACCTTCAGCTGATGGAGAGTTGACTAACACACGACAAGCATTCATGCGAATACCGAATTCTCTTTGTAAAGCTTCATCTTCTGTATGCACGACTGCAGTATGACCTAAGCCGCCTAAATTAAGCATACCTTCACATAATTCTAAGCCATGTTCACGGTTTTCTGCTTTCACCATTGCGAGTACTGGAGATAATTTTTCACGGGATAACGGATAATCTGGTCCTACACCTTCAAGTTCCGCAATTAACATTTTCGTACCTTCAGGCACTTTGATTCCGACTGATGCCGCAATTTCAGTGGCTGGTTTACCTACGATATCTGCATTGACTGCACAACGGTCTTCACGCATCACGATACTTTCTAATTTAGATAATTCTTTTTTCTTCACTACATAACATTGATGTGCTTCAAATTCTTTTTTCACTTCATCATAGATTTCTTTATCTACAATGACACCTTGTTCAGAAGCACAAATCATGCCGTTATCAAAAGTCTTAGATACAATGACATCATTGACTGCACGTTTGATTTTCGCAGACTTTTCGATATATGCCGGTACGTTACCTGGTCCTACACCTAATGCTGGCTTACCTGTTGAATACGCAGATTTCACCATACCTGCACCACCTGTCGCAAGTACTAATGCCACTTTGTCATGGTTCATTAATAATTTAGTTGCTTCTAATGATGGATGTTCAATCCATTGAATAATATGTTCTGGTGCTCCTGCTTTGAGTGCTGCTTCATAAATGACTTTCGCCGCAAGTGCAGAAGATTGTTGTGCACTTGGATGGAAAGCGAAGATAATCGGGTTACCTGTTTTAATTGCGATAATTGCTTTGAAAATTGTTGTAGAAGTCGGGTTCGTTGTCGGTGTTACACCACATACTACACCGACAGGTGAAGCTACATACGTCAAACCACGTTGTTCATCTTCATCAATGACACCAATCGTTTTATTGTATTTGATAGATTGCCAGATATATTCTGATGCATATAGATTCTTGATAGCTTTATCTTCATAAATACCACGGCCTGTTTCTTCATAGGCAGCTTTCGCAAGTTCCATATGTTTGTCTACAGCTGCCATTGCCATCGCATGAACAATGTGATCAATTTGTGTTTGATCAAGCTTTGCTAATTCACGTAATGCATGTTGTCCATTTTCTGCAAGTGCATCAATCATTTGTTGCGTGGGATTAATTTCAGGTTGTACTTCTGTTGGTTGTTTCTCATTTTGAGTAGATGTAGTCATTTCTATTTCCTCCTCGACATGAATGCTTCTGAATTACTTTGTGAATTATTTCACAAACAGAATATCCTATTTTTTACTTGGAGTAAATGAAAAACACATATTTTTATTTTATTTCGTTACGATTGTGTGAACATCATAATTAAACAAATTCATATAAGACTTAGAACCGCAATTAGTTAAGCGCTTACATTACCCTTGTTAATTGTTCTGAAAAAAATTAAGTTGTTGTGAGCATATCAATTCCTATTTCACATTGAGCAAGGTAAAATAAATTTTACTTAGATGATCATTTAAGGAGCAGTTGATATTTTAGAAGTCACTGCTTAATTTTTTACCAACTATGTTTACGAACTTGAACATAAGGAAAATGTAAAATAAACACACAAATTTGGAGTGATAAAGCATGCAAACTGTTCTAGGAAGTAATGGCCAAATCGGCCACGAAATTGCAAGAGAACTTTATAAAAATTACACAAAAGACATTCGTTTAGTCGGCAGAAAACCTAAAAAAATTCATGATAGTGATGAACTCGTTGCCGCAGATTTAATGAACTACGCAGAAGCATACCATGCGATTGAAGGCAGTGATGTTGTTTATTTCGCAGTCGGCTTGCCTGCCAATTCTGAAATGTGGGAACAACGCTTCCCTGTCATGATGAAAAATGTTATTAAAGCTTGCCTTGAAACCAATGCTAAACTGGCTTTCTTCGATAACACATACATGTATGAAAAAAACGCAAATGTACAAACAGAATCTAGCCCATTTGTACCTGTAGGACGCAAATCAGTGGTCCGTGCACAGATGGCTGAAATGGTCCTCAAAGCGATGAATGAACAAAATTTACAAGTGGTAATTGGTCGTGCACCTGAATTCTATGGTCCTGATAAAACACAAAGTATTACCAATACTTTAGTATTCAATCGTATTAAAGCTGGCAAAAAAGCGATTATTCCTGTCAGTGCTTCAGTGTTGCGTACTTTAATTTGGACACCAGATGCAAGTCGTGCGCTAGCGTTACTTGGCAATACACCAGACGCTTATGGCCAAACATGGCATTTACCAGTAGCCGGCAGTCTGACTTATGAGAAGCTCATCAAAAAAACAGAAGCAGTACTCAATCAAAAAATCGGCTACCATGTCTTACCAATGTGGGGCTTTAAAATTGGCAGCTTATTCAATGATCAAGTCAAAGAACTGATGGAATTACTACCAAGATATAAATACAATAATATTTTCAATTCAGATAAATTTAAGCAACGTTTCCCAGAATTCCACATCACTTCTTACGATGAAGGAATTAAAACAGTATTTAATGCTTAAACAGGGTATTTAAGAAGAAGTGGGCTTTTCCATAGAAAGAAGGTTAAAGTATGAAAAAAATTATGATAGTCAACACAAGTACAGATCATTTCGGTGAATTTTCAAAACCAACAGGACTTTGGTTAGGTGAACTTGTTCACTTTTATGATTATTTTAACGACGGCAACTACGAAATCGACATTTTCAGTGTTGAAGGCGGCGAAACGCCAATAGACCCAGTTAGCTTGAACCCTGTCTTTTTAGATAAAGTGACAAAACGTTATTATGATGATGAAAAATTTATGACACAATTAAAATACTCTAAATCGATTAAAGAAGCAGATCCATCAAAATACGATGTTATCTACTTCACTGGCGGCCATGGGGTAATGTTTGATTTCCCTAATAATAAATACATTCAAAATGCGATTAATGAAGTTTATGGTCACAACGGTATTGTGGCAGCTGTATGTCATGGTATCGCAGCGTTATTAAACGTTAAAGACAATAATGGCAGATACTTCATTGACCAAAAACAAATGACAGGCTTTTCTAATACAGAAGAATTGCTCGCAAATCGTAAAAAACTTGTTCCATTCATGTTAGAAGATGAAATTAAACGTCGTGGCGCAGATTATCAAAAAGCCATGTTACCTTTCACACCTGAAGTTGAAACAGATGGACGACTTGTAACAGGCCAAAATCCACAGTCACCTAAACAAGTGGCACAAGCAGTCAGTCGACTTCTTTAATTGAATCATTAAAGACTAAAAAAAGCTTCTTCTTGTTTAATTTTCAAAACAAGGAGAAGCTTTATTTTTATATTATTTATAGTTTGCGAATGAATGCCATTAAGACAAATTGTAATGGCAAGCGGCTGTATAAAGCCCACTTAGGTGGTTGATAATCGCCTAACGGTAATTGTTTGCGTGCCATATAAATATTAGCTGGAAATACCGAAATTAAAAAAGCATTGATACCTCGTTTAAATGCTTGGCTTGGGCGTTTCCAGAATAGAACGCCACCAATGATTAGTTCAACAATACCTGTTACAATTACTGCTGTTTTACGTAAGGGTAAATACTTCGGAACGATGCGAGTAAAAGCATCAGAACGCACAAAGTGCATGACTCCAGCTAGGCTGAATAGAGCTCCTAAAACCAAACGTAATCCTTTACGCATTTCGTCACCTTCTTTTTATAGTCATCCTTTCTATTATTTCACAAATTGTAACTTTTTAACAAAAAATCAATATTTTTCACAAAAATTCAGAGAACGAGTTTAAAATGTAACTTTTTGAGGAATACTATTTCTAGTCAGAATCTTCAGTCACAAATTATTTCGGCAAGGGGGTAGGCATATGCCTAAGAAATTATTTAGTGTGGATTTGAATAAGAAAATGGATCAGCAAGCACATCCCGGACACAACCGATGGCACCCGGACATTCCGGCTGCATTTTCAGTTGAACCCGGGGAATCATTTAGGATGGAATGTTTAGACTGGACCGATGGTCAAGTCTCAAACAATGACGACCCAAGCGATATCAAGTATGTCAACTTGAACCGTGTACATGTACTGAGTGGTCCCGTATATGTCAACGGTGTTGAGCCTGGCGACTTACTCGTCGTCGACATCTTAGATATCGGCGCATTCCCAGAACACGAATGGGGCTTTAACGGAATTTTCGACGTGACAAACGGTGGCAGTTTCCTCGTCGACCATTATCCGAATGCCCAAAAATCGATTTGGGATTTCAATGGTATTTATGCGACAAGTCGTCATGTACCTGGTGTAGAATTTGTCGGATTGATTCACCCAGGATTGATTGGGGTTGCGCCTTCCCAAGAAATGTTGGATGAATGGAACCGACGTGAACAAGCATTGGTAGATACAGATCCGAACAGAGAGCCGGTATTAGCAAATTTACCTGATACGGATGCTGTAGTGCTTGGCACTTTAGAAGGAAAAGATTTCGACCGCGTCGCTAAAGAAGGTGCCAGAACCGTTCCTCCTAGAGAAAACGGCGGTAACTGCGATATCAAAAACTTATCGAAAGGTTCCCGCATTTATTTCCCAGTCTTTGTCGACGGTGCAAAGTTATCTGTCGGCGATCTGCATTTCTCACAAGGTGATGGTGAAATTACATTCTGCGGCGGTATCGAAATGCCTGGTTGGATTGATTTACGCGTCAATGTGATTAAAAATGGCATGGAAAAATATCAAATTAAAAAGAACCCAGCCTTCAAACCAGGACCTGTAATGCCGAACTATACAGATTATATTGTATTCGAAGGTATTTCAGTAGATGAGTTCAGCGGAAAACAAGAGTATTTAAATGCGAATACCGCTTATCGCAACGCTTGTTTAAACGCGATTGAATTCTTAAAAACACGAGGCTTTACAGGTGAACAAGCTTATATGTTACTTGGAACAGCGCCCGTCCAAGGTACAGTTGCTGGTATCGTGGATGTTCCAAACGCTTGTTGTACAATTGCAATACCTCGTGAAATCTTCAGAGATGATATCATTCCGAATTTGGAGCCTGATGAGTAATGCCCAATTACACTTATGCATGCACAAAACACGGTGAATTTACGCTAAATCAATCTATGAATGAAAATCATGATTATGCAGTTTGCCCTGACTGCAATCAAGACGCAAAACGCGTCTTCGTCCCATTCAATACTTCAAAGATTGATTCAAAATTAAAAAGAAGAATTGAATCTGGTCAAGAACCAAAAGTTGTTTCGCACGATAAACTCCCAAACAAACCGAAACAACAAAATACGCATAACCGTCCTTGGATGGTCTAATCAATACTAAAAAATCGAATACCCATCATACAAATGATAAAATTCGCATACAAACATACAGCCCATTTGCATGCGATCGATAAACCTACAACTGAAAATTAAACCAGGCACATCCATCTACGTTGAGTTATACCCTCCTCAATGAATGATGCTTGATGTCCATACAAACACTTGGCATATGAAATGTTGCACATAATAAAAATAATAAACCGATATTGAAGATGTTAACGTGCAACGACACTGGATTAAATAATCCTATCCAATCATTGCCACAAAAGTAAAAGGTTAATCTGTCATAAATCACTCATGGCTGTTTTCTCCCCTTCGCAGCCATGAGGCTGACAGACAATAAGATAAGATGAATAAGAAAGACACATGTCGCTATTTCGGCGCATGTGTCTTTTCTTATTATTACAATAAGTATTTTTTTAAATGTTCGGACCATAGAGTCTTGGTGTATGATCCACCGCTTCTCCTTCAAGCAATTGACTTAACTCTTCTTTCCAAGACGGCGGTGTATAGTCATTATCCATTAGCTGACGCATCAGTTGCGGATGGTCTGTATGATGATATAATACATCATTCATCTTCGCAATTGTCCATGTTTCACATGGGCGTTCTACTAACTCAAACACATCGCCTTGTTGAATACGACCTTCCTCAAGCACTCTGAAGTACCAACCTGTACGCCCTGTATCTTGAATACGTTGTCCGAAGTCAATCCATTTCACCCGTCTGCCTGGTTTCCAACAAGGTCTGCGTGGTTGTGAGACTTGTACTAACGCTTCACCGACTCGATAAATATCTCCGATACATACAGTCGTTTCATCCATATCTGTGACAGATACATTTTCACCATTTGTCCCGGCTTTGAATTCTGCATCTGGATATTCTTCTGCCCATTTATCATAATGAATGACACTATACGCAAATAATGCTTTTTCTGGTCCGCCGTGATGTTTCTTATCTCCCACATCATCACCTTCCAAACCGCTTTTAGTCAGAAAGACAGGTATCGGCATGGCTTTCTTATACGCAGCAGTCATCCACTGCTGATCCAGTTTATTAACGGCGTGCGGATGCCCTACTGTTTCCACACCGCCTACAAATAACGTTTCTATTCTGCTCACCGTCTTCACCCTTTCAACAAATCCCTTTCACACTATTGTAACGTATTTTAGTTTCAAATGAATACTAACAAGACGTTTAATGTCCTAGTTTCAAGCCAATAATCCATCTAAAATTCCGTTTGTGATTTATTTTACATTTATGAGTTAAACTATTTGCGAAATCACTTCATTTTTACCATACTAGAGATGAAAGAGATATAGCAAAATGCGGAAAGAGGAGTGTCAATAAATGAACCAAGAACAATTTGACAAAATTAAAAATGGTAAAGGATTTATCGCAGCATTAGACCAAAGCGGTGGTAGTACTCCTAAAGCGCTTAAAGCTTACGGAATTGAAGAAAATGAATACTCAAACGATGATGAAATGTTTGACCTTGTACACGAAATGCGTACACGCATCATTACTTCACCTGCTTTCAACGGAGATAAAATCCTAGGAGCTATCCTATTCGAGCAAACAATGGATCGTGAAATTGAAGGACAATACACTGGTGACTTCCTAGCAAGCAAAGGTGTCGTACCATTCTTGAAAGTCGACAAAGGATTAGCCGACCAAAATGAAGGCGTTCAATTAATGAAACCTATTCCAGATTTAGATGAATTATTGAAACGCGCAAACGAACGTCATATCTTCGGTACAAAAATGCGTTCTAACATTTTAGAAAACAACAAAGAAGGTATCGAAAAAGTTGTTAAACAACAATTCGAAGTTGCTAAAGAAATCATTGCGGCTGGTTTAGTACCAATTATCGAACCAGAAGTTAATATTCACGCAGAAGATAAAGAAGCAATCGAAGAAAACTTAGCAGCAGCAATCAAAGCTGAGTTAGACAACTTAAATAAAGATCAAAATGTTATGTTGAAATTAACAATTCCAACAAAAGCAAACACTTATAAAGAACTTATCGAACACCCTCAAGTGGTACGTGTTGTTGCATTATCTGGTGGTTACAGCCGTGAAGAAGCAAACAAAATCTTAAAAGAAAACGATGGCTTAATCGCAAGCTTCTCTCGTGCATTAGTAACTGACTTGAACGTTAACCAATCAGACGAAGAATTTAACAATAAATTACAAGATGCGATTGATACAATCTACGACGCATCAGTAAACAAAGCATAATTACAAGTATTCGATGAAAGCGAATCTCTCTTTGAGGTTCGCTTTTTTATTTGCGTTAACTACCGCCACTAGTCCAAAATAATCATTTGGGCTAGTGTTTTATTTTAAATTCACTTTCTCGCATAAAATGCTTCATTTCTTTAAACCCATTTAACTCAATCCATTTTGCTCGATTTAAACTATTTGTTTTAGCTTGAATAATAGAAGGAAAATGATTCATTGGGAAGTCCCAAATATATTTTACAAATTCAAGTCGCATTGACTTTGGATTGCCGCCAGTATCTTCGTTCTTTAATAATCTAAAATAACGTTTAACGACATTCAAAATACATTTCCAACGTGGTGCTTTCAACCAAATGACAAGTTCTGCTTGTTCTAACCTCAAAGGTAAAGTGTCTCTATAATTCCCATCTATAATCCAATATTCATTTTCAGCAATTACTTTTTCGATTTGTTTTATAAACTCTTCTTGATTAATTGTTTCATGATCATTTTTCCAAAACAGTTTATCTAAATGAAAGACTGGAATATTCATTTTCTGACTTAACTGTTTAGCAAATGTTGATTTTCCTGTGCCAGGGCTGCCAATCACCAGAATCCTTTCCGCCATATTATCCGCCTCATTCCTCTTAATAGTGAATCGTTGTCATGTGTTTAATCAAGATTATATGCATCTATGCGCATACAAGCAAATCTATGGTCAAAAAGACTGATTCATCTCTATTCTGACCTATATATCACAAAAAACCTGACTCATTTTCGAGTCAGGCAATCAATTTATTTCTCAACTAAATAACGGTAAATATCATCTCGAACTGGCGTATCTAAAGCAAGATGCATTGTGACTACATCTTTGCCATCCGGCATCTTCGTTTGTGCTGCAGTACCCGGCATAAAGCGAGCTTTACCTAAATAATAGAAGTCTGTTCCTTCACCGTCTTCTTTCTTCACGAAAAGATACATTGGTGTATTGAGTTCTTGGTGTCGCATTACTTTTTGAACTTCATCAGAACTTAACTTTCTTGGTGAACGCGTGAACCATTTCAGCTCATTTTGATTAATGAATTGATCTTCATACGCTGTATTGTCGCTGATATCTTCACTTTTGTGATACGTAATGAAAATTGGCAATGTATGATGTTTTTGTTTATAACCGTTAATAACTGCAGACTCATCTTTACCCCAGTTCATCACTTTCACAAAATCTTTTCTCGAATAACGTTCATACAAGATAAAGTCATTTTGATTTTGATAGACATACTTATGTTTATATTGGGCTACTTCGATCAAATCATGGACGTGATGACGAAAGGCTTCATTTTTCAAGTTCATTTTAAACGGTGCAGTAAGACCGATAAGATTAGTCTCTTTATCCCATTCAACCATCGGTGTGCCATATCTTTTATCTATATTCTTGCTGAAGAAAGTTTCATCTAATACCTTCAAACTGGTACGCACATCCGCTTCTTCAATTTCACTATCTCTATGTTGAAGTTTTTCAACTAAATGTTCAAAACTTTCATCTTGGCTCATCAACAACTCTAGTGCTAAATAATCGGTATTCTTCAAACCTTTCGCTAATTCTTGAGAAATGAACGTCAAATTCTTAGAGGCATTTTCAGAGATTCTTGTCGTAATATCTGTTTTCTCCACTAGAAATTGTTCATAATTCCCATACTTCGAAAGAATCACTTCTGGATCAATCGAATGTTGATGAATGAAATCCATTAAACTTGGCGTGCGACCAATGCGTGCTTTCACTTCATTGAATGCTTGTAAAATCATAGCTTTCTTATTTAAAGTCGCAGATTGAATCGAATCAAAAATTCTCTTTTGAGCAACTTCTTCAAAATTAATTGTTGAAACGCCTTTTAATGGCGCATAGTCTGAAATAAATTTTCGATAACTATCTTTATTATGGGAATGGTCACCTGACAGTGCTATCGGAATCATATAGTTATTTTTATAGTTTCCAATGAAATCAATGACTGTCACAAAATCTTTATTCGCACTCTTACGAAGACCACGTCCTAATTGTTGTACAAAGATAATACTTGATTGTGTGCTCCGTAACATCACCACTTGATTGATTTCAGGAATATCAATTCCTTCGTTAAACAAATCTACGGTGATAATATAATTTAACCTGCCGTCTTTTAACTGTTGAATCACTTCGTTACGCTGTTTTTGTGAATCTGAACCTGTTAAAGCTTGTGTCGGTATGCCTTTGGCATTTAACTTTTGTGCTAAAGCTTGTGCTTCTTTTTTACGACTGACAAAGATTAGCCCTTTTAATTCATCACCAGAATAACCATAATAATCCGTTTTCTCTAAAATATATTTCACACGGTCATCAGACGCTAAGAATTTTAAGTCTTGTGTGTTATCATCCACAACTTGGCCTTCTTGAATATAATCTGAGACACCAAAATAATGGAATGGACATAAAATATCACTTTCTAATGCCTTCTGAAGTCGAATTTCATAAGCAACATTATGATTAAATTGCGCGAAGACACTGAGATCATCACTTCGTTCAGGTGTTGCGGTCATCCCTAACATAAATTTCGGTTGAAAGTAATGGAAGATATTTTGATAACTTTGTGCTGCTGAACGATGTGCTTCATCAAAGACAATATAATCAAAAGTTGCTGGGTCAAACTGTTGATAAATGTCAGACTTCGACATTGTTTGTACAGTCGCGAATAGATACTTCGCATCCAAATTCTTCTCAGCCCCCGTCAACTTCGCAAAGTCCGCTTCATTTTCATCTGCCAATACTTTACGATAAGCTGCCAATGCATCATTTAAGATGGTTTCACTATGCACAACAAATAAAAAACGTTTAGGTTTAAATGCACGGACATCTAACGCAGACATAATCGTCTTACCTGTCCCTGTCGCAGAAATAATCAACGCTTTATTTTCACCTTGTGCACGCATCTCTGCCAAACCTTTTAACGCTTCTACCTGCATTAAATTCGGTTCAATTTTAACCGCTTCATGTATTTTATTTTCCAACAACGTTTGTTTCTGACTTTCTTCAAACAACCGTTGTGTCATTTGTGGTTGATAAACCTCACGATACGCCTCAATCCAAGCTTTTGTTAAAGAAGTGCTCTCTTCCCATAACCCATTGAATTGGTCTTTCACTTTATGGACTAAATCACCATTTTGATGAGAAGATAATAAAATATTATGTTCATAATTAACTTTCAAAGCATTAGAAGTTAAATTCGAACTCCCCACAACTAAGGTAGAATAGGCGTCATGATCAAAAATATAACCTTTCGCATGAAAGCCTGAGACATCTGTTACACGGACTTCAACATTGTCTAACTTCATCAGCTCTTCATACACTTTTGGAGAGTTGAAACCTAGATAATTGGAAGTTAATATTTTACCTTTAACACCACGTTGTGCCATATCATATAAATGTGACTTCAGACTTTGGAGACCGCTCGGCGTAATAAAAGCAACCGAAATCATAAAGGACTGACATTTCTCTAGTTCATCGATGAGCGTTGCGAGCACATTTTCTTCTTGATTATTCAGCAACAATTTCGGCACATGGTGCCCTTGATGCACAATAGAACGATCAATAAAGCCTTTATGAAGCGACTGGGTTAAGTCTTCAATTAAATGTTCCATAGGCATTACCCTTGTTCAACAAGCAAGTCGACTGCCGGAATATCTGCCGGTGCCCACTCTAATTGGTGTAACGCTTTAGGGGCTAACCATTTAATTTGACTATGTTCAGTTAATGTCGGCATCGTTTCTTGTAAAGTACAACGATACGTTGTCAGCTCGATAATCGCAAAATCATATTCATGTGTAGTCGTCGTGACTTTCTCACCCACTGCTAAATCACACTTCATTTCTTCTTGAATTTCACGTTTTAACGCTTCAATATCTGTTTCACCTTGTTCAATTTTACCACCCGGAAATTCCCATAATAACGGTAAGCTCATTTGTTCACTGCGTTGTGCACATAAAATGTTACCTTGATGTTCAATCACTGCACCTACGACTCTGACTAACTTTTTCATATGTATCCTCCGCTCATATCAATATTTCATTACTTATAAGCAGGATCTCATTTTTTATAAAAGATTGCCACACAATTGCAGCAATTTTTTATTTTTTTCATAAAAAATAGACAGGCGCGACCTGTCTGTTCATTTTCTTCTAACTTGTTGCTGATTCAATATGTTGTTCTGATTCATAATAGAAACACCTCATTCATTTATATATATAAATGTCAATCTGTTTTTTTCGGATATACTACTTCCCCATCATCTTCAATAATTGGCATCGCCCCCCATTGTCCTAACTTATGTGGTTGTGCAATAATGTCACCTTTATTATTTTGCATAATATGATACACATCCCAACCATGTGCAGCTAAATAATTACTGACAATCAAACGATGACAACGTGCTGGATGATGTTCTGAACACATGTAGGCTGTCGTTTGGTTTTGGGCTGTTTCTGTTAATCTTTTAATCCCTTCTTTGAAGTCGTCTGTTAAAGTATAGTCCGCATAGTTATGGAAAGATTCATTTTGCCAACCACTATTCAAAGTACGTCCCACTGTTTCACTGGGTTGTCTGCGCCCACCTAGAAATTGGTCAGTTTGATACTCAATCCCCGCTTCTTTCAACCATGACTTCATATTGTCGTCTTTAAATTGCGGATGTTTACGGCTCTTCGTAAAGGCTCTGATATCCATTAAGACTTCAACATGATATTGTTTCAACATTTCAAGAAATGTTTCTTTATCATGATCAGAATGACCGATAGTATAAATCACCTTTTGTTTGGTTTGTCCCATAATGTTCACCTCTCTCTTACTATAGCCTGTTAAAAGAAAAACACGCAAAAACAGTCTCTTTAAAGGCTACTTTTGCGTGTTAACGTATTATTCTTTTTCTTCAATACCTTGATGAATCAATTCACCGATATATTCTGATGCTTTACCGTTTTCAATACTGCAGAAACGATTGTAGAATGCATCAATCTTATCTTGATATTCTGCTTGTACTTTCGGTAAGTCTTTTAAGCTTTCAGCAAGTTTGTGCGCATCTGTGAAAATAGGTCCTGGTAAATCATTATGGTAATCCATATAGAAGCCACGTAAACCTTTACCGTATTTCTCAATATCATACGCAAAGAAGAACTGTGGACGTTTTAAAATACCATAGTCGAACATCACAGATGAATAATCTGTAATCAATGCATCTGAAATCAAGAAGATTTCTGAGACATCATCATAATCAGATACATCTATCGCAAAGTTTTCATAACCAGATAAATCTAAAGCATTCGCAATCAGATAATGCATACGTAATAAAATGACATAGTCATCACCTAATTGTTTATATAAATTATCTAAGTCGATTTTAAGATTGAATAAGTATTGTCCTTTTTTAATAAACTCATCATCACGCCATGTCGGTGCATAAGTAATGACTTTCTTATCTTTAGGAATATTAAGCTTCTCTCGAATATCTTTAAGATACTCAGTATCATTTTGACGATTAACAAGCACATCATTTCTTGGATAACCGATTTCTAAGACACGGTCTCTATCCATCCAAAAGGCCGATTCAAAAATTTCAGTAGAATAACGGTTCGGTGATACTAAATAATCCCAACGTTCTGTCTCTTCTCTGAAATTACGTTTATATGCGGGCGTTGTTGTCCCTGGCATACGTACCACTTTCATATCATTCGCCAAACGTTTCAACGGCGTACCATGCCATGTTTGAATATACGTTTGATTCTCTTTCTTATTGATATAAAGCGGCGTGCGAGCGTTCGTAACCCAGTAATGTGCTTTTGAATAAGCTTCATAATAAGCTTTCGAACCTTTTTTCACTTTAGTCGCATTACCTGGAACATAAGTTTTAGCCGGGTTCTTTAATACCCAGATATAGTTATAGTACGGATAATATTTCTGCATATATTCATAAATGTATTTTGGACTATCACTATAGTTTTTACCGCCGAATGTCTCAAAAACAATTGTTTTGTTAGAAACATTTTCTGGCGCATCTGTTAACTGATACATAGAACGGTTTTTATTTTTATTACGCATCACAACATTCTTCACATGACGTAACATGCCTCTGTATTTGTTGATCGCAATTGCGGCGTCAGGTTGATTAAACATTAACGCCAACATTTCTACTTTAAACAATGAACCGCCATCTGTTTCTTGTAAGAGATGCCATTTCAATTTTTGAGCTAATTGAATAAGTGTGTCTTGATGTTGTGCATAGTGGTAAGCATTTTGTTTATTCGCAGGGTCAAAGCCGTTACGAATCATACTTGCCATTTTATGCGTCATAAATTGACGGACTTTTTTATTTTTCACTTTCTGCACGGTATGCAGATAAGCATCAGCGTAATCTTCAAATAATTGGTCGAACGCTTGTTGTGTCAGTTGTTCTGTTTCAAAAGGATCATAAACCTCTCCTCTGAAATAGAACGGGAAACCTAAAATACGCACAAAGCGTTCTGCATATGTCAGATAATCCACTACAAAAGAATTGTCGACATACGTTTTCAATGCCTCATCGAATTGAAGTTGATGCGCGTGTACGATTGCTGTTTTAAATAAAATGTTACAAGCCGTATTTTTTCTTAAGAATGAATTAGGGTTTGTCTCAGCGTTCATATATTCCAATCTAATTTTATTCTGATCGATGTATTGCGGTTGATTGAGTGTAAACTTATTAATCGGTGCAATTAAGGCATCTAGACCATTCACTGTTTTTAAATAGAATTGAATCGCATAAGAAGCTAATTCATCATCCGCATCTAAAAACATAAAATACGGTGTTTCTACATGTGACATTGCGACGTTACGCGCATGCGCATGCCCTTGGTTTTGTTCAAAGTTAATCACTTCAACCTTCTTATCATAGTTTTTTAAGGTGTCTTCTAAAAGTGCTTGAGAACCATCTGTTGATCCATCGTTGACTATAATCACATTAAAATCTTGATTGCGTTGTTGCTTCAAGCTTTCGATACAAGCTTGAATATAATCTTCTGAGTTGTAGTATGTGATAATGACTGTTAATTCATTCATGATTGTGATCTCCTTACTTTTTATATCTCTGTTTTCCACATTTTCTTATTGTACTGCTAATTTCTCAGCAAACCAAATAAGAAACCGTAACAATTATATACTAAATCTAC
This sequence comes from Staphylococcus sp. CWZ226, assembly GCF_018986355.1. Lineage (NCBI taxonomy): Bacteria > Bacillati > Bacillota > Bacilli > Caryophanales > Staphylococcaceae > Staphylococcus > Staphylococcus sp. CWZ226. The sequence goes on from NZ_JAHMSB010000003.1 coordinate 153,820, forward strand.
TTTTTTATCATCGTCTTACTAATTTGGAAAAATAATAAAAGGTGTATTACTCTATTTATATTAACGTTTTAAATAACTGTTCGAAATGATGTTGTGCGGCTTTTGGTGTTAATGATTGACGTGTGTGCACATGCTTCAATGGATGGTTGATGATACGCTCCATCGCCTGTGCTAAAGCCTCGATATCACCTGTAGGTATTAAATACCCATTCTCACCCGCTTCAATGATTTCATTTGGCCCATAACGAATATCATACGCAAGAACCGGACAACCTTCATTGATACTTTCCATCATAGATAATCCGAATCCTTCATGTGTACTTGCTAAAATAGAAGCACGTGATTCACGGAAAACTTCTTGTGGATGATTAGTAAAGGATTCGATGTCTACATCTTCTGACAGACCTTCTTTAGAAATTAAATCTTTAAGTTCATCTTCTTGTGAGTCAGAAACACCGCCATATAATTTCAGTTTCGTCTCATAATCTTTAGCTTTAAATAACTTAAATGCCTTCACAATGTGATCAATACGTTTCTCTTTTGAGAACCTGCCTAAATACACAAACTGATTTTTACGTTCTTGTTCAGGTAACGTACTGGGTTTAATGAAATGCGGAATGACTTGAATTTTTTGTTCTGGAATATCTGATTGTGCTAAAATATCTTGTTTTTGTTGAGTTGTCAGCACAATATACGCCGAAACTTGCTTGTGATGATCTATCGCAAAGCGATATGAACCTTTAATATTATCACCGGATAAGTGAGAACTATGGAAGACAATGACAGGTTTAATCGCATGTTGATTGTCAATTAATGGTTCATCTAATAAACGTGCATCATTAAACACAATATCTCCATCTTTAAATATCTCATTATAAAAATACGCAAACAATGCTTTATCGTGCGTAAAACTTCTTACCACACGTCCCTCGCGATATATCAAAATGGACGTCGCTTCTGGTTTGCCTTGCTTATTTTCTTCAAACCATTTTTGACAATACACATTTCCCTCTAAATCATACATCGTCTCACTCAACTTCATGTTTTTACGTGCTGCATAGTAAGTCTTCTTATGCAGATAACCATAAGGGTTGTATTCATAACGGATGACTTTATGTTTAACTCCAGGCGTCATCACATCTTCAAAGTGGACTACTTCTGAATCCTCATAAAATTTACGATACAGTAAATATGTTTCATCAGTCTTGTCATAATAACGTACAACGTCCCCTTTTTTATTCGTACGTGTTGTGTAATCAGAAAGTGCCACAGGTTGTGCTTTATATTTCTTTTCTTTCTTAAAAGTCGACTTTGGAATGTTAAATAGATTATAGCCAGAAAGCCAATCATAGAGATTAATGACTTGTGTACCTTCGTTTAAGATACCTTTTTCTCTAAAATCAGCTAATACTTCTGGGTACTCAATATTGTAGTTGGTCGTTAAAATAGTTTGTTTAATACCTAATGTGTCGTCAATAAATTGAATTCGCTTCAACAATGCTTTCGTTCTTCCTCCATGATTCGGAGGCAAAGTTGATGTAACAGTATAAATCAACCCTAAACCCCATTTCATAAAATTTGTTAGAAAAAATTATATCATTTATATATTTACACTTTAAACAATAAGTAAAACAGAAAAATTAAATTTATTCATACTCAAGTTAAAATATTTGCCTCTCCACCAAACATACAGTATAGTTTAATCTACATAGTAGTTTATTTATACTGATAGTTCTATACTGAAATCGAGTTGTTATCATATATATTTAACAAAAGGAGATGTGCCAAACATGAATCCCAATGATTTACGTGTGATTAAAACAAAACGTGCTTTATCCGAATCCTTGTTCAACTTATTAAGCGAAAAATTGTTCTCTGCCATTACAGTCAATATGATATGTGATAAAGCATTGGTTCACCGTACGACATTCTATAAACACTTTTACGATAAATATGACTTGTTATCTTACTTAATTACGAATTTGACTAAAGATTATTTCGAAAAGGATATTCGAGAGCGTATTGAAGCACCTTTTAAAGCTTTAAGCTCTTTCTTTGATAAACCTATTGAAAAAATTGATATCAAACAACGTCATGATCAACAATTTATGGAAACTGTGACCGCAATCTTCATCCAAAAAATACGTCAAGACATCATAGACAATGCAGATATTATCGAAGTCCCTGGCAACCCTCCGATCAAAGTAGTTGCTCGTGTCTTTGAATCAGCAATTACCGCTATCGGTGATTGGACTTACGATGAACATAAACTTTGTGCCGACTATTCAAATGCGATTGATAATCCTGATTCGCTGGACAAGATGTTCAATCAATTACTCAACATTAAAGTTAAGTCAGAATAGCGATGGAAAATACTTTAAAACTAAAAAAATCAGAACAGCTTCACAATTGGAAGTTGTTCTGATTTTTTTGTGATTTTATTTATTTTTCTTCTGTACTTTCGGTTGTAAATATTTTTGACCATAAGGTACGAATTTTAATCGTGCTTCTTGAGGTATACCAAAATATTGTTTAAATACTCTCTGTGTTCTTACCGACCATGGTGAGGAATGTTGGGTATACACATCAAATGGCAACATTTCTACAATAATAACGTCATCTTTAGATGCATGTGCTGCTTCTTCTTTTATTTTCGCAATCCGTTGTGTATTCGCATAACTCATAAATGAAAAAGCACTCATAAACACGATTACTGCGACTAGTGCGATACTACCCGCAATGAGACTCGTACGTCTTTCAGGTAAAGGCAACTGTTTAAGTACAATTAATAAAATAACCAACCATAACACATACATAAAGTAGAAATTTCTTGGTCCGACAGGCGCAACGACTAATAAAGGCATGGTCGCAATCACAATCGAAGCTAAATTAAAGTATGTCGTCAATAATGACTTCTTAGATAAACCAATAAAATAGAGACCTACTGCGACTGCACAGAAATAGATCAAACACGCTAAGAAATTCAGACCAGCAATCCATGGAATGTGTTTCATCGCATCTAAATCAAAAGGTTCATAGATAAAGTATTTATAAACAGTAAAGAATGCTAAAGCTGCTGTTATTATCACTTTATACACTAGTGACAAACTTAAAAATTTCGGACTGCGATATAAAACAATGAGTAAAACCACAGCTAAAACACTTAAAAATATGGCGCATTGGAAGTAGCCATAATACGGAATGATTTTTAATAACGTTTGAATGACTTTATCATACATCGAGGTATTAGAACCGACTTGTTGATATGAACTATTACCCGCTAAAATATTCAAGTAGTTTGGATTTGTAAACATAATAATCGCACCTATCCATGTTAAACAGAATCCTATCAATAATTTCAAATTAATTTTGTGATAAATTACTAAATATACAAGTAAGCCTAAACCGGTAATCGCAATATTATAAAGTGTGACGTTCTCCATAAATAACTGTCCGGCAATACATGCGATATAGAAACATACTAATTCAATACGTTGTGACCATTGTGTTTTTCTTTCTTGATTATGCAGTGTTTTTAAAACAAATAATAAAACTACTAATGCACATAAGGCACTTGTGACATAGTTATTAAATCCTGCATACCACGCATAAGTTTGTTTGAAGATTGAAGCGGGCATTAGCAGTAACATTATAAACGCGATTAATATATAAGCTGTACTTTTAGTTTTATCTGCGAATTTCAATACTATCCAAAGTATGGAGAATGAAACTAGTGCATACACTACCATGCGTAATAATAGGCTTCTCACTGCTAAAATTTCTAAAATATTACCGAAATATCGACCGTTTAAATTTTTAAAATGTTCATTGAACCATTGGTTGTAGCCATGTATATACCAGCCCCAGTCATCTTGCGCAAGCGGAACAATCGCCGCAAATACAAAATAAAAAAGCACTAATAATCCATATACAAAACAATATGGGTGTTCCTTAATAATCCTCATGATGTTGTTCTCCTTGTTGTGTTAAGCATATAATACACTTTAATTATATGATTGTCATCATAATCTATAATTAGAAAACATACCATTTTATACCTCGTCAAACATACGTCATTTAATAATATTTTCACTCACTTCATTTTTTTACTGACAATTTATGACTTCAATAGTAAAATTATTAATTATTAACACAACGTGATTTATCACCTTTAAGAAGGAGAACACTTATCATCATGACTCAAATCATCTTGTATCTAACAATTGGACTGTTATTTACCCTATTAGATTTAATATTGATTCGTCGTAATCGACGTATTTTAGTTTGTTTGAGTACGTTTGTTTTTTATACACTCTTTATCAATGGCTTCATCATTGGCTTATTGTTACTATTTCTAGGAAAACCTAATGCCTTAAAGACGAATATGTACCACACATTTTTCGCAATAGAATATGGTGTGCTTGCCTCTGGTATAGGTATCGCTTTATTAGTAGTTCACGCTATTTTAATGCACCGTTTAACATTCACTGCTGTGCCAGGTCGTCGTGCTTGGCTGACTACTTTGAATGCATGTACATTATTATTACTTATGTTTCTCGGCAGTTTCTTAATCAAATTTACAGATTGGTGGTTCGATTTATTCGGAGAAACGAAACCACAAGATTTTATCTCTAAAATTCAAAGTCTTATACAATTATCCGATCGCATGATATTACCCGGCTTAATTCAAATGGTATTGATATCATCTATCTTTTATACCTTAATTGTGCTGTTCATGATTTATTTCAATCGCTTCAACTTTATTTGGAATGCTAAAACTAAAGCTATTACGATTATGAAGCGCTCATGGATTCAAACTGCACTCTTCGCTGTAACATTGGCTGTCTTTATTTCTGGCCTGATTTATAGTGTGTATCACCTGCATTTAATAGATGTATGTCTCACTTTACTTAAAAAGTAAACAAAGACGCTGTTCAGGTTTTTCTGACTGAATAGCGTCTTTGTTTGTATTTATTCTTTTTAACATTTTCACAGTTATATTTACGCACGTTTAAAGCGCTGTATTACTTGCATACCCATTTGTCGCTCGCTTTGGTTCATAATGACTGTCCACAACACGACAGAATACAAAATAACATAAACGATAATATTTATACCTAGCACGACTAACCCTTTACCTAAGAGTTGCGCAATCCATTGATAAATAAAATAGTAAACGACTGTAGTGATTATCATCGGCAACCATATTTTACTCATCTCAAACCAGAAACGATACATATTCAAACCGATTTTACGGTGATAATATACATTCATAATCAGTGTATAGCCGATAAAGCTGAACGCTGCGATAGAAAGTGAAACACCGTAACCACTATACTTCGGCGCTAAAATGACCGCACTGATCATGGCTAATACTAAGGTAATTGCTAAAGCCATAAAACGAAACGTTTGGCGATTATGTGCTTGAATAATGCTGACTGCCGGCAACTGTGATAGTTGGAAAGTAATCGTAAACATTAAAATTACTGTCATAAGGTACGCAGGTCTGAAATCTTGTCCTGCCCAAATCACAATAAAGTTCTCACCGAAAATCACAAAACCGGATAAGATAAACGATAATACAATCAATTGAATACGACTGATGCGTACCATCTGTTGAAGTAAACGTTCATTACTTGCACCTTCTACCACTAACATTGAGAATCCTGGGAAGGTCACATTATTAATAGAAGTCGCAAACTGTTGGAAGATTTTTACGAACTGTACAGCGATGACATAAATCGCAACCGCAACCGTTCCGTTAATCGCACCTAAAATCATTTGACCAGAATTTAACGTCAATTGTTCAATAGCAATAGAAAACAAAACTAAACCTAAATACACGTTCAATTGTTTCTGTTGTTTTAAATGATTAAACGATAATGCACCTTTCCAATCAAAGCGTATCGATACATGACGTCGACATAAAATCATGCCTAAGAACAGACACGCAAAATTGACAATTAACGTAATCAATATAATCGTAACTGCGCCAAATCCCATCAATAAGAACGGTGTCGCAATGATAGAAGGCATAATCACTCGGATCAGCAACATACTCTTCGCAATCACAAAGTATTCATACGCTTGTAAAATACCGTTAAAAATACCTGGATAAAATGAAATCATGATATTGATAATGATAAAAATCAACATCAATTTCAGTTCTGATAATTGTTGAGGTGCTAATGCATTGCCGAATACCGCTTCAGCATTCAAATACAAAACCAAGCCCATCAGACCGACTAATAAGGAACACAAAAAGTAAATATTTAAGATATTACCTAAGATACGTGCCTCTTGTGCCTTTGAACCTTTGACTCTGTTTTGTGATAAATATTTGGCGATCGTGTTACCGAACGCTAAATCCATAATGTTCAAATAAACTAAAAAGGATAAAACCAAATTATACAACCCATATTCAGAAGTGCCGAGCGTTCTGATGAAGAACGGTGTATATAAAATCGCCACTAGAATATTACCAAATATGGATATGTAGGATAAGATGGCGCCAGCTCTTCTTTGATTCATACTCATAACTCCTGTTTATGTTGGTTGCGCTTGCGTTCAAAGTAAGAACGCATCACACGTTCTAATCCGAAAATCACAAGCACTGTGAAAATATTCGCTGGTGAAAAAGTATCAATAATAAACGCGATTGTACTAGCACGTGGAATAAACAACATCATTCGTGCCATGATTAAAGCTGCCGCAATCACTAAAATATGTTTTGCGGTCAACATTCTCGTAAATAACGCAATTAGTAAACCAATGACAATACTGCCGAACATCATGCCGACATAACCGAAATCATGATAAGTTTCAGCAACGAAACTTGAACCATAACCCACACCTTTAAGATATAAGTCTTTCATAATGACATAAGACATTGTATGCGAGTATTGATAACCTTCTAAAGCACGTTCAACCGATTGGCCAGACCATCCGCCTTGCCCTCCAGTTAAATTGCCCCAAATATTGTAAACGGCATACTCTGTTAACGGTCCAATAGAATAGATTTTATCCGGGATTTCTTTCGCCTTCTCGATGGTATAACCAATGACATTGACACTGATACCTTGTGAGAAGAAAAATGATAACAATGCATCAAAGAAACCACCGTCAGTCTTTTCTCCGCCTCGGTTATTACCGACAAAATTCATCAACGCTAATAAAATCGGTGCTGAAATAATGCCCGCAATAATTGTCTTTTTACCGAACCATGCTTGCGTACCTGTCTGCTTCGCTAAAATATTGCGATAACAGAAATAAATAAACAAGATGAGCACATCTAACATAAAGTCAGAACGAGATCCGGTTAATACAGAAAGCCCATCTACAAATAAATAAGCAAGTATCGGCAGCCATGCTTTCTTTTGTGCAGGCAATGTTGCGAGATATACAAAGAATGCGACTGGGAACATTCGACTAATCAACACAAACACACCTGGTAAATTCGATTTAAAACTAGAAAAATAGGCATAATACCCTTGTGATTGTGAAGCTTGAACCGCTTCTGCCAAATACATCAGCTTAAAAATAATCGCAATCGTAAAGACACCTAAACTGATGATTCGGATATTTTGTTTATATGTCGTCTCAATAGGCTGAAACTGTTTAAATCCTTGTTGAACCGTGCGATCTAACATCGCAAATCCTAAAAAGAGACAAAACAAACTTAAACTTAATAAGATTAAAATATTAAATATTGTGGCTTGATCTGTAAAATACGTTCCCAGCAGTTTAAAATCCTTTTCATGATAATGGAACAGTTTGCTGACAACCATTCTGCCCATTAAAAAGACAAAGAAAGTCACATTGAACATAAAGAAGATGACCCGCTGGTTGAACGCTTCTAGTCCATATATCAGATTGTTCAGGAAAAATAATAAGAGTGCACTAAATAACAAGGTAATATTCGAAAAGATAATGCCGATAGTAAGCAATATCACCGCAATCATCAGCACACACCATCTTAATAACTTGGTCAAACTTCCACCTACTTACTCATTCGTTACTTATTTGTCGTTTCTTGCGTATTACACGCTTTCGTCTGGTTGTGTCATAGGTGTCTAGCAATATACTGAGTTGAACGCTTAAGGTTGTGCAAGTTCATGCGCAAATTCAGTATAAAGACTTTCAGAATCACAGAGCGTCTGCCAAGTTTGGTAAGCACCTTTCGCATAGCCTTGATAAGCTTCATCTGAAAGATTTATGAAATATTCAATCGCACGTGCTGCCTCTTCTGGCTTAAGTGCGTCACTGATTAAAGTACCATTTACATCTGTTTGTACAATTTCAGCTGTACCTCCGACATCTGAAGCTACAACAGGAATCGCATTCGCCATCGCTTCCATGACAGAGACTGGTACACCCTCTGATTCAGAAGTGTTTAAAAATAACGTCGGGTTATGCTCATGATACCATTTTCTGACGTCTTTGTTCGGCAAACGTCCAATCAATTCATATTGAGACGGCTTTAATTTCTCTTTTGCCAATGCTTCAATTTTTTGCGCATCTGGACCATCACCGATATGTACCCATTTGAAATCATAACCTTGTTCATTCAATTGTGCTAACGCATCAATAATGACATCTAAACGCTTTAATTTACGAATCGTTGAACAGCTGACAAATAAAGGCGGCTGACGTAATGAAACTTGATAATTGCCTTCACCTACACCGAGACGTCTGGTTTCAATTTTATTCGCATATTTCGGGAACTTGTTACTTAAATAGTTCGAGCTCGTATCAGATACTGGATATAACGCATCCACATGTTTCAACATCGTTTGACGCATCGGCAAGAAGCTAAACGGTTTAATATAATCATTGACATCATAACCATGTCCTCTAGAAATAAATGGGATAGAATCATCACCATAATAATCATATTTTAGTTTTCTGCCGAGGTTCGCAGTGATATAAAACCAATAGCTGTAAATATAAAGCTGCGTATAGCCATCATTTTCCGGTAATAAATGTGAGCGTACTAAGTCTTGATAAATCGCATCTGTTCTCGATTCAAAATACAAGTTGTACATCCACTTATAAGGATTTAAGGAACCTGCATTTTCACCGATACTGCGTAAACGCGGTTGACTCAATAAAATATTTGGCCCTGTCTTTAAGAAGTTGATGGCCTTATCTTTTAGTCCTTGCGGGAAAGGCAAGTCGATGACTGTCGCAACATCCGGTACTTCTCTTGTCACTTTCATCTTCTGGCTGACCATCGTCGGAACAATCACAATGTGATCAAAGGCTTCTGCCAAATATTTGATTTCTTCTTCTAAATATTCCTCTCCTTTATAGTAAGGAAAGTAATTCGTCAACAAAATCAGTTCTTTCTTCATAAGTGCTATTCCTCTCTTACTTCTGATTAATATTTTTTCGTAATAACACCGTTGAAATCGTTTTATAAATCACAAATGCATCCATTTTAAAGCTGACATTCGCCGCATAGAAAGCATCTAAACGCATACGTTCTTCCATCGAAGCACTATTTCGCAACAAAGCTTGTGTTAAACCCGTAATACCAGGTTTCACATGAAACTTTGTTTTATAGTAATCAGGATAACGATGTGTATTGCCAAGCGGACTCGGACGCGGTCCAACAAAGCTCATGTCACCTTTTAATACGTTCAGCAATTGCGGTAATTCATCAATACTTGTTTGACGTAACACACGACCGATATTTGTCACACGCGGGTCTTGATCACTATTGAACGTACTGCCATCCGCATTACGAATGTCTTGTGCGTTTTCTTTCATTGTACGAAACTTATGCATTTCAAAAGGCAACATACCGACACCTAAACGTTGTCCATTATATAAGATACTGCCTTTATCTTCTCTCTTAATCATTATACTAACAGGCAAAGCTACAATTAATAACACCGGCAACAACGCTACAAATAACAACACATCTAACAAACGCTTAATATTTTTCCGGTAACTCATCACGCAGCCCCTCCATTTCTCGATAAATTTCTTGTAATGCATCTATAAACTGATATTGTGGGACAAAATCAATTTCTTGTTGTGCTCGTGCACCATCCATATAAGAAGGTTCAAAATAATCCGGCACATCTTCATCTTGACGTTGAATGTCAGTCGGATTGCCGAACACTTGATTGATATGTTGCGCCACTTCTAGGTTCGTTAACGTTTCACTGCCTTTAATGTTTTGAATTAAGGAAGTGTTTGGATGCTGTGACGCTTGCCAAATCGCATTTGCCGCATCTTTCGCATATAAAAATTCACGTGATACATCACTCTCACCCATTACTGTTAAGGGCTTCCCTAACAAAGCTAAGCGCATAAAATAATTAATCATATAGTTATTTTTCTCATGTGCGCCAAATAAATGAGAGAAACGTAAACACACTATATCCAACTGATAATGCTTACGATAATACGCAGCCAGCTGTTCAATATAACGTTTATTCAAACCATATAAAGACTTCGGCACATCACTCACTGCGTCTTCTTCCTGCCAAGGCAATGTAGAAGTATCATCATATACAGAAATAGAAGAAGCCACGATTACTTTTTTACATTTTTGTTCAAGCGCCGCTTCAAACACATGTTGTGCCATCTGTACTTCTTCTGTATAACTGCTGATGTCTTTCTTTGGTCCTCTATTACCTGCCAGATGAACAATGACATCATCTTCTTGAAATATCATCTCCAAAGAAGCCTCGCTGTAATCGGTTTGGACTTGATGCGCATCTTCTGTATTTTGACGACGTGATAAAACTGTATAATCAATAGCTTTATCTTCTAATAAAGCAGTCAGATAGCGACCAAGCAATCCTGTGCCGCCTGTAATTCTAAAGGCCATTTAATCTTCCTCCTTCATCAGCGGATAAATATAAAAGCCCACTTTGTCATACACACCGTTAACAGGTCTGATGAATTCTCCTTGTTGGTAATAACGATAGCTTTCTAAAGTATGATCTGGTACTTTGAATTGATAATAATCAATCGGTTGTTTCGGTGTCTCACACATAAATTCTAAGACTACTGGTTGTGTCGTTGTCGCTTCCGTAAATGTAGGGGCTTGTTCTTCTAGAAGATGCTTGAACGTTTTCTCTAATAAGTCATCATGATTATAATATTGAATCAATTTATGCATATGACAACCATCAAAGCGTGGCGTAATTTCAATAATAAATGCTTCGTGATTCATTACTTTTACTTGCGCATACACAGGACCGTTTTGAATTTTCAGGGTCTCTAAGTGTGCTGCAATCGCTGCTTCAATAGAAGCCATAGGATAATCATAATCAGGGTCGATAATATGTTTATGGATTAAACCTGGGTGTTCAGGCCATGTTTCGCGCATCGATACCAAGGTAAATTGCAGTTCGCCATCTACAACATAGCCATTCACTGAAATTTCATAACCATCGATATAGCGTTCAATAATTGCTGCGCCTTCTCTAGACTGATCCACCGCATAAGCAATCGCTTCTGGTAAATCAGCAGCTTGTGTCACTAAAGTAATGCCACGTTGTCCTTGACCATCTGTCGGTTTCACAAAGACTGGGTAGTCAATTTCTGTTTGATGGTTCACATCTTTTGTGATTTCAAAAGGGACAGAACCTGTAATCCCTTTGGTTTGTGCACGCATTACATCTTTGTGATTACATGCATATGCTGTGTCATAACTGACAAAGTGTGGTAAATCTAAGACTTCTGAGATTTTATTCGCAACTGGCATAGCCAAATCTGAGCCTACTGAATAAACAGCATCAATATGATGTTGTTTGATATAAGCGGTGACTGCCGCTTCATCTATAATATTAATCTCTTCAAAATAATCTGCACTGTCAGCACCAGGACCATCTTTTTTCATGGCCAACGCATGTGTTTCGTAACCCATCTCTTTTAATTTCTCTATAGCTTCAGCTTGTACAGGTGCCACACCTAGAATTAAGACCTTCTTCATACCAGCACCCCGCCGACTGCTTCATTCACTTGTTTAATAATGTATTCTACTTGTTCATCTGTTAATTGCGGATAGAGCGGTAATGTCAATTCGTTCACATAATGCGCATACGCATTCGGGAAATCTTTAATGTCAAAGCCGTATTCTTGGTACGCTGAAAACATTGGTAACGGTTTATAATGCACATTTGTCGCAATACCTTCATCCGCCAAATGTTCAATAATCGCATTACGTTGTTCTTCTGTTGCCCCTTTAATCCACGTGATATATAAGTGACAGCTGGATTCTTTATCATTATCAAAGTGTTTTAGCGTCTTGATAACATCTGAGTTTAAATTTTCATCATATAAACGTACCACTTCTTTACGGCGTGCTAAGTTTTCATCATAATGATTGAGTTGATCCAAACCAATGGCCGCATTGATATCTGTCATATTGAATTTGTAACCTAACTCTGAGATGTCATATTCCCAGTTCCCTTTCTGCATTTTAGATAAGGCATCTTTACTTTGACCGTGCAGAATAGAAGTTTTGTATAGTTTCTGTAAATCAAAACCATGTGCTTCGTAATCTTTCGTCCATGTAACTGCCCCACCTTCAGCAGTCGTCAGATTTTTTACCGCATGGAAAGAGAATGTGGTAAAGTCTGCGAAGCTGCCGCTTTTGTTTTCCCCTTTGGTCGCGCCGAATGAATGGGCACCATCATTAATAATCGCTATACGATTTAATAAAGCGTGCACAGGATTTTCCGTGTGGAAAAGTGCTTGTTTACGACGTGCAATTTCAAATAATCGATCGTAATCGCATAATTGACCTGCAATATCCACAGGAATAATGGCTTTTGTGTTTTCTGTGATTTTATCTTCGAGTTGTGTGTAATCCATTTCTAAGGAGTCTTTTTGCGTGTCTACTAATACAATTTTAGCGCCGACATGGGCGATGACTGAGGCTGAAGCGGTGTATGTATAAGCAGAAGTGATGACTTCGTCCCCTTCGCCGATACCTAATAAACGTAATGTCATTTCTAAAGCAGCCGTTGCTGAGTTCATTGCGACTGTGCCTTCTGTCCCCATATAGTCAGTTAACGCTTCCTCAAATGCTTTCGTTTTAGGCCCTGTCGTAATCCAACCGCATCTTAAAGTTTCCACAACACTTTCGATGGCCTCTTCAGAAATTTTAGGCGGACTAAATGGTATTTGCATAGCTATCTTCTCCTTTATCTTTAACGATTATCTCTCACTATGATGCCAAGAAATAATACTTTAGAATATCTGCCAAATATCCAAATGTTTTTTTGTTTATCGCTTCCATCCGAAAAGATTTCTGCCATTTCATCACACATCGCAAATATTCTAATTAGATATTATGTTCCAATTTAGTAACAGTATAATCCACTAAGTAAAAAGTATTCAATCAATATTCGTAATTAAAATTATTATTTAACAATCCTAATTTTAGAATTACATACCATTAATAAACTAATTATAAAATCAACACTCACTTAACATTCTTTACATACAATTAACACAATCTCACCTTTACCATTTCAGAAATAAAAAACCATAAAAAAGACGCCCCTCGAACTTTCAAAGGACGTCTCATCTTACTTATTCAGTTTTTAAATTTAATACTTATTTCTCTTCATTATCTTTCTTACGACGTTTACCAAAGAGTAACCAAGCACCTAAACCAGCGAACAATGTGCCGAATAATGTTTTCTTCACATCATCTTGACCTGTATCAGGCAAGTCTTTATCTTTAGCAGTTTGTTGCTTATCTGCTTTTGTTGGTTGTTTACCTTCAGCTTCTGACTGAGCTGGTACATCTTGTTCACCTTCAGTCGTTACTGTTGTACCATCATTAGTTTCAGGTTCAGATGGTACATGTGGTGGCGTTACTCCATCTTTATCTTCAGATGGCACAGTAACTTCTGGTGATGTCGGTTGTGATGGTTTTTCTGGTTGTGTTGGTGTCTCAGGTGTACTTGGTGTTATTGGTTGTTCTGGTTGATTTGGTTCGCTTGGTTCATTTGGCACTTCTGTTTCAGGCTCTTCTGGTTTTTCTGGTTGCGTTGGATTTTCAGGCTGTTCTGGTGTGCCTGGCGTTTCTGGAACTTCTGGTGTTGGTTTCTCAGGATTTTCCGGCTCTTGTGGCTCTTCCGGTGTTGTACCTGGATCTTCTGGTGTTGTGCCCGGATCTTCAGGTTGTTCTGGTTCCTCTGGTGTTGTGCCCGGATCTTCAGGTTGTTCTGGTTCTTCTGGTGTTGTGCCCGGATCTTCAGGTTGTTCTGGTTCTTCTGGTGTTGTACCCGGATCTTCTGGGTCAACTGGTACTGTGCCAGTTCCTCTTTCAACAATTCTGTCTACCTTTTCAACCAGTGTAATTGTTGTTGTATCTGGATTGATGAGTTCACCTGTTTTCGGATCTACGCCGTAAACTGTTGTTGTTTGTGTTTGACCTGTTTTACCTGGCTGTACTTCATATTCTGTACCTGCTGGTAAGTTCGGGTTATCTTGGTAGATTGTGTCATATGGGATATCTGTCGTTGTGACCACTTTTGTGCCGACACTGATCACTCTGTCTTTCGGCAGATTATTCGGGTCATTCGGATCTCCTGGCGTACCTTCTTCTATCACTTGTGTCTCGCCAACTGGCAAGTCTGGATTTGGACGGTACGTTGTAGATGGTGCGACAGGTCCATATTCAATCACACGGTCAACTGGCGGTGTTGTGACAGATTCTGTTGTTGTCGGATTCAATAAAGCGCCTGTTGTTTTGTCTACTTCGTACGTTGTCGTCGTTGTAGTTACGCCGTTTTGACCTTCTTGTGCCACATGATTAACTGTACCGACTGGTAAATCAGGATTGTATCTGATAATTGTTTCAAATGGTATAGGTGTTGTTGTTTGTTCAACGTTGTTCACACCTACCACTTCATTGACTGGTGGTGTTGTAATTTCTGATGTCGCAGGTTGCCCTGGTACTTTCGTTGTTGTTTCAATACCTGGTTGTCCTTCTGTTGTCACTGTCTGTGTACCGATTGGTTGTGATGGATCCGGATTCGCTTCATATGAAGTTGACGGCGGTATTTCTGTTGTTGTCGTTGCGGTTGTGCCGACTCCGATTTCAATCACTCTATTTTGTGCCGGTGTCACAGTTGTTGTGACAGTTGATGGATTTTCAAGTGCACCAGTTTCTTGATTAACTGTGTACGTCGTTGTTGTTTCAGTTTGACCTGTGATACCTGCTTGTACTTCATTTTGAGTACCTTGCGGTAAGTTAGGATTTTCTTGGTAAATTGTTTCGAATGGTACGTCATTCGTTGTTGTTTGAGTTGTACCTTTTGCGACAATTTGCGGTGTTGGTGATGTTGTTTCAGTTGATGTTGCTGGATTCACCAATGCACCTGTCGTCGGATCCACTTCATACGTTGTCGTTGTAGTTGTCGTACCGTCTTGACCTGGTGTTACGACACTTTCATAACCGATAGGCTCATCTGTACTGATATACTGCGTATCGTATGGTACTGATGTTGAATCAGTTACGACATTACCTACATAAACGACTGTGTTTGTCGGTGGATTATCTGGGTCATTCGGATCTCCTGGTTGACCTTCCACTGTTCTTGTTTCACCTGCTGGTAAGTTCGGGTCTGGTTGGAAAACCACTTGGCCTGCAGCTGGTCCATATTCCACAATACGTTGCACTGGGTTGGTTGTCTCAGTATTCGTTATCGGGTTAATCAACGCACCCGTTGTCGCATCTACTTCATACGTTGTTGTCTTCGTAGTAACACCGTTTTGACCTTCTTGTGCGACATGGTCCGTTGTGCCGACTGGCAGATTCGGATTATATCTGACAATCGTGTCATACGGAATCGTTTCTGTTGTTTGTTCTACGTTGTTGACACCGATAACCTCATTCACTGCTGGTGTTGTCACTTCTGTTACCGCTTCTTGACCCGGTTCTTTCGTTGTTGTAGATTCACCTGGTTGCCCTTCTGTAATCACTGTTTGAGTACCAATTGGTTGTGATACATCTGGGTTCGCTTCATATGAAGTTTGCGGCGCAATCGGTGTTGTCGTAGATGTTGTTGTACCGCTACCGACTTCAATGATTCTGTCTTGTTTCGCAATATCAGTAGTTGTCACTTCTGTCGGATTTTCTAACGCACCTGTTTGTGGGTTCAACGTATACGTCACAATCGTTGTCGTTTGACCTGTAACACCTGCCTGTAACTCGTTTTGTGTGCCTTGAGGCAAGTTAGGATTCTCGATATACACAGTTTCGTATGGTACATCGTTCGTTGATGTTTGTGTTGTACCTTTTTCCACAATTTGTGTGACAGGTGGTGTCTTGATTGATGTTACTTCTGGATTAATCAATGTACCTGTTGTCTTGTCCACTTGATAAATCGTTGTTGTCGTTACTACTCCGTCTTGACCTGGTGTCGTAATATTTTCGTAGCCCACCGGTTGAGTTGTCGGTACATATTGCGTGTCATACGCAACTGGTGTTGTATCTGTTGTCATATTACCAACTTTAACGACCGTCTCTGTCGGTGGATTATTTGGATCATTCGGGTCACCTGGTGTACCTGGAACAGTTACTGTTTCGCCATATGGCACACTTGAATCTGGTTGGTAGACCACACCGCCTTCTACTGGTCCATATTCCACAATACGTTGCACTGGATTTGTTGTTTGTGTTTCAGTCTGAGGATTCGTCAACGCGCCTGTTTGACTGTCCACCTCATACGTTGTTGTCGTTGTAGTGACTCCATTTTGACCTTCTTGCGCAACATAATCTGTTGTACCGACAGGTAAGTCTGGATTGTAACGGATGATTGTTTCATACGGAATCGTTGGCGTTGTCGTATCCACATTGTCTACACCAATCACTTCATTAACCGCTGGTGTAGTAACTTCTGTCACCGCTTCTTGTCCAGGTGTTTTCGTTGTCGTTGACTCGCCCGGTACGCCTGGTGTCACCACTTGTGTATCACCTGTACCTGCGTCTGAATCAGGGTTCGCAACGTACGTTGTTTCTGGCGGAATTTCTGTTGTTGTCGTTGATGTTGTGCCGACACCCACTTCAATAATCAAGTCTTGTTTTTCTACTAGCACTTGATCTGTTGATAATGGATTTTCTAGCTCGCCTGTTTGCGGATTCACCGTATAAGTTACTGTTGTTTGCGTTTGTCCTGTGATACCTGTTTGCAGTACATTTTCTGTACCTTGAGGTAGATTAGGATTATCTTTGTAAACCACATTGTAAGGAACGTCAGCTGTTGTGACTTGTGTCGTACCTTTTTCAATCACTTCATCAACAGCTGGTGTTGATGTTGTTGTGATTTGCGGGTTACTTAAAGCACCCGTTGAAGGATTCACGCTATACGTTGTTGTTGTTGTTTCTGTACCTGTTTGACCTGGTGTTTGTACATTCGTATAAGTTGTTGGTGCATCAACACCTACATATTTCGTTTCATAAGGTACTTGAGTTGTTTCTGTTGTTGTATTGCCGACTTTCACAATAGTATCTGTCGGTAAGTTATCTGGGTCGTTTGGATCTCCAGGTGTACCTGGTGTTGTAGATGTTTGACCTGCAGGCAACGTCGCATCTGGTTGATAAATGATGCCGCCTTCTACCGGTCCATATTCCACAATACGATTCACCGCATCTACTGTTGTCGTTTGTGTTTGTGGATTTGTTAACGCACCTGTTTGATTATCTACCTCATACGTTGTTGTTGTTGTCGTTGTACCGTTCGTACCTTCTTGTGCGACATAATCTGTTGTACCTACAGGAAGGCTTGGGTTATAACGTACGATTGTTTCGTATGGAATGGTTGTTTCTGTACGTTCTACGTTATTCACACCAATAATTTCATTCACTGCAGGAATCGTTGTTTCCGTAACCGCTTCTTGTCCTGGTGCTTTCGTTGTCGTTGATTCGCCTGCTTGACCAGGGACTGTCACAGTTTGTGTTCCGACAGGTTGCGTATAATCTGGATTAGCTTCGTATGACGTAGTCGGCGCAATCGGTGTTGTCGTTGTTGTCGTTACGCCTGTACCGACTTCAATAATACGATTGATTGCTTCTTGTGTTGTCACTGTAGAAGAAACCGGGTTTTCTAAAGCACCTGTTTCCGCATTGAGTGAATAAACTGTCGTTGTTTGTGTTTGACCTGCTGAACCTTCTTGAAGCACATTTTGTGCACCTTCAGGTAAATTAGGATTTTCTACATAAACCGTTTCATATGGTACAGCACTTGTTGTGACTTGAGTTGTGCCTTTTTCAACAACTTGTGTGACAGCTGGTGTTGTATTTGTCGTCACTGCTGGATTGCTTAATGTACCTGTTGTTGGATCCACATCATACACTGTTGTCGTTGTAGATGTACCATCTTGACCTGCGACTTTCACATTTTCATAGCCTACTGGTTCAGTTGTTGGAACATATTGGGTGTCATATGGCAACGCATCCGTTGTTGTAACTTGGTTACCCACTTTCACTACTGTTTCAGTCGGTAGGTTATTCGGATCATTCGGGTCGCCTGGCGTACCTGGAATTGTTTCTGTTTCACCATATGGCAGATTCGCATCTGGTTGATACACAATCGTACCTTCAACCGGACCATATTCTACAATTTTATTGATAGGTGCTGTTGTGCTTTGTGTTACTTGCGGATTAGACAATGTACCTGTTGTGCTGTCTACATCATATGTCGTTGTCGTTGTTGTCGTACCGTCTTGACCTTCTTGTACCACTTGATTCACTGTACCGACAGGTAAATCCGGATTATAACGGATGATGGTTTCGTACGGAATTGTTTGTGTTGTCGTATCCACATTGTCTACACCAATCACTTCATCAACAGCTGGTGTTGTTGTTTCAGTGACAGGCTCTTGACCTGGTGCTTTCGTTGTTGTCGATTCACCTGGCTTACCTGGTGTGATGACTGTTTGATCACCTGTGCCTGGGTCTGCATCTGGATTTGCGACATAGTTTGCCTTAGGTTCAATCACATCTGTTGTCGTAACAGTTGTGCCGACACCTACTTCAATAATGCGTGTTTGTGCACCAGATAGAATTGTTGTTTCTGACGTTGGATTTTCTAACGCACCTGTTTGACCATTTACTTGGTAAGTTGTTGTTGTTTGTGATGTGCCAACGCTACCTGCTTGAATTTCATTTTGTGTACCTGCAGGTAAATCTGGATTTTCTCTATATACTGTGTCGTAAGGAATATCCGTATTTACAACTTGTACTGTACCTTTTTCAATCACTTCAGTTGTTGAAGGAATTGTCGTTGTTATAGTTGCTGGACTTTCAAGTGCACCTGTTTCTGGGTTCACAGTATACGTTGTCGTTGTTGTCTCAGTACCATTTTGACCTGGTGTTTGAACATTTGTATACGTTGTCGGTTCACTAACACCTACATATTGTGTGTTATAAGGAACTGGGCTTGTTTCTGTTGTCACGTTGCCCACTTTTACCACAGTATCCGTCGGCAGATTATTCGGATCATTCGGATCTCCTGGTTGACCTGGTACTGTACTTGTTTGACCAGCTGGTAATGTCGGGTCTGCTTGATATGTTGTACCGCCAGCAACTGGTCCGTATTCTACAATTTGATTTATTGGATCTATTGTTGTTGTTTGTGTGTTCGGATTAATCAATGCTCCTGTGTTTGTATCAACTTCATAAGTTGTCGTAGAAATAGTTGAACCATTTTGTCCTGTTTGTGCTACATAATCCGTTGTGCCGACTGGCAGATTCGGATTATAACGGATAATTGTTTCATATGGTACATCCGTTTCTGTTTGTGTCACATTGTTTACACCAATGACTTCATTCACAGGTTGCGTTGTTGTTTCAGTGACCGCAGGTTGTCCTGGTGCTTTCGTTGTTGTCGATTCACCTGGCACACCTTCTGTGATCACTGTTTGTTCTCCGATTGGCTGCGCTGTATCAGGGTTTGCGGTGTAACTTGTTGTTGGTGCGATTGGTGTCGTAGTTTGTGTCGTTACACCTGTACCGACCTCAACAATACGGTTTTGTACTTCTTTTGTTGTTACTGTATTTGAAGTTGGATTTTCTAACGCACCTGTTTGCGCATTTACTGTATAAGTTGTTGTTGTTTGAGTTTGTCCTGTAATACCTGCTTGAATTTCATTTTGTGTACCTGCAGGCAAGTCTGGATTTTCTCTATAAATTGTTTCGTAATTCACATCGTTAGTTTCAACTTGCGTTGTACCAATTTCCACAACTTGTGCAGTAGCTGGTGTTGATGTTGTTGAAACTTGAGGGTTCGTCAACGCTCCAGTTTCCGGATTCACATCATACGTTGTTGTCGTTGTTTCTGTACCGTTTTGACCTGTCGTTGCAACATTTTCATAACCCACAGGCTGGTTTACACCGACATATTGTGTTTCAAACGGAACATCTGTTGTGCTTGTATCTACGTTATCAACACCTACAACTTGGTCTACAGCCGGAACTGTCTCTGTGACAGGTGTTTGACCTGGTTCAGTCGTTGTCGTTGTTGAACCTGCTTGTCCTGGCGTAAGAACAGTCGTACCGCCCACACCTGCATCACTATCTGAATCCGCAACATAGATTGTTTTCGGTGGCAGCTCTGTCACTTCAGTTGTTGTGACACCTGTACCACGTTCAATAATACGATCTTGTTTTTCAACTTGTGTTGTTGTCACAGACACTGGATTTTCAAGTGCACCTGTTGTCTGATTTACAGTATATGTTGTTGTGATTTCTTCTTGTCCCACAATACCTGCTTGAACCTCATTTTCAGTTCCTACTGGCAAGTTCGGATTATCGACATACGTTGTATTAAATGGAATATCGTTTGTTGTCACTTGTTTTGTACCGATTTCAATCACTTGTGCCACTGGTTGTTCTGTCGTCGTTGTTGTTTCTGGAGAAATCAATGCACCTGTATTCGGGTCGACTTGATACGTTGTTGTTGTCGTTGTTGTACCATTTTGACCTGATGTCGCCACATTTTCATAGCCGATAGGTTGATCTACTGCTACATATTGCGTATCGAATGGAATCGTATCTGTTGTTGTGTCTACATTATCAACACCAATCACTTCGTTGACAGGCGGTGTTGTTGTTTCAGTAACTGGATCTTGTCCTGGTGCTTTCGTTGTTGTTGATTCACCTGGTACACCTTCTGTAATCACTGTCGTGTTACCGACACCTGCATCTGGGTTCGGTGCTGCTTCATACGTTGTCGTCGGCGGAATCACTGTTGTGTCTGTTACTGTCACGCCAGTGCCGACTTCTACAATACGATCTTGTTTTTCAGTCAGCGTTACTGTATTCGCAACTGGATTGTATAACTCTCCAGTTTCTGGATTCACGCTATAAGTTGTTGTCGTTTGTGTCTGCCCAATGACACCTGCTTGAAGTTCATTTTGTGTGCCTTCCGCAAGGTCTGGGTTCTCTCTATAAATCGTTGTATAAGGTACTTCAGCTGTAGTGACTTGTTGCGTACCGATTTCCACAACTTCTGTCACAGGTTCTGTTGTTTGATTAACTGATGTCGGATTGCTTAACACACCTGTATTTGGATCCACCTGATACGTTGTTGTAGTAGTCGTTGAACCATCGACACCTGTTGTTGCAACATTTTTATAATCTGTCGGTTGATCTACTGCCACGTATGTCACATCATGTGGCAAGACAGTTGTCGCAGTATCGACATTACCTACTTTAACAACCGTATCTGTCGGTAAGTTATTTGGATCGTTTGGATCTCCTGGTACACCTTCAGTAGTCGTTTGTTGGCCTACTAGTAAGCTTGGGTCTGGTTGATAAATTACTTCTCCTGCCACTGGACCATATTCAATAATACGATCAACTGGCGCAGTTTCTGTTGTATTAATCGCAGGATTTAATAATGCGCCTGTATCTGGGTCAACTTCATACGTTGTCGTTGTTGTTTTAAGACCCGTTTGCCCTTCTTGTGCCACTGAATTCGTTGTACCCACTGGTAAATTCGGATTATAACGTTCAATCGTGTTATACGGAATATCTTGTTGTGTCACATCCACATTATCTACGCCAATGACTTCCGTCACAGGTTCTGTTGTCGTTGTCGTAACTGCCTCTTGCCCAGGTTCTTTGACTGTCGTTGATACACCAGATTGACCTTGTGTAATAATCGTTTGTTCGCCGACACCTGGATCATTATCAGGATTTGCTTGATAAGTTGTTTCAGGTGGGATTGGTGTTGTCGTAGACGTTGTTACGCCTGTACCCACTTCAATAATGCGGTCTTGCTTTTCAACTAATGTCGTTGTGTTTTCAACTGGACTTTCTAGTGCACCTGTTTGTGTGTTCACTGTGTAAGTCGTTGTTGTTTGTGTTTGACCTGTAATACCTGTTTGAACTTCATTTTGTGTACCTTGTGGTAAATACGGATTTTCTCTGTAAATCGTTTCATATGGGACATCCGCTGTTGTTGTTTGAACTGTTCCTTTTTCAACCACTTGTGTCACTGGCGCAATCGTTTGAACTGCAGTCACAGGGTTTGATAGTGAACCTGTGTTTGGATCCACTTGATACGTTGTTGTGGTAATCGTTGTACCGTCTTGACCTTGTGTTTGAACATTTGTGTAATCTGTCGACTGACTCACACCTACATATGTTGTTTCATATGGTTGTGTCGTCACATCCGTTTGCACATTACCCACTTTGACAACTGTATCTGTCGGTAAGTTATTCGGATCATTTGGGTCTCCAGGTGTACCTTCAATAGTATTAGTTTGATTATAAGGTACATTACTGTCAGGTTGATACACGACATTGCCTGCGACAGGACCATATTCCACAATCTGACTCACTGGTTCTGTTGTGTTTGTTTCTACTTGCGGATTTAATAATTGGCCTGTTGTCGGGTCTACTTCATACGTAGTTGTCGTTGTTGTAACGCCATCTTGACCCTGTTGAACGACTACATTTGTACTGCCTGTCGGCAAGTTCGGATTATAACGTGTAATCGTATCATAAGCTGTCGTGCTCGTTGTAGTATCCACGTTATCTACACCAACCACTTCATTCACTGGTTCTTTAGTCGTTGTAGTGACCGCTTCTTTACCTGGCTCTTTTACCGTTGTCGCAACACCTTCTTGACCAGGCACTAAGATAACTTGGTCTCCTGTGCCAGGGTCTGCATCAGGGTTCGCTTGGTAAGTTGTTGTCGGTAAAATCGGTGACGTTGTAGATGTCGTTACGCCTGTACCTACTTCAATAATTTGGTCTTGTTTGTAAATCGTAGTTATTGTGTCAGATGTCGGACTTTCTAACGCACCTGTTTCTGGATTTATCGTATACGTTGTCGTTGTTTGTGTCTGACCAACTACGCCTTGTTGTACCACATTTTGTGTGTCTTGTGGTAAATCTGGGTTTTCTCTATAAATCGTTTCATATGGGACATCCGCTGTTGTCGTTTGAACCGTTCCTTTTTCAACCACTTGTGTAACTGGTCCAATCGTTTGAACAGAAGTGACCGGATTTGATAACGCACCTGTATCTGGGTCCACTGTATACGTCGTTGTCGTAGCTGTTGAACCTTCTTGTCCTTCTGTTCTGACATTTGTATAATCTGTCGGTTGACTCACACCTACATATTGCGTGTCATAAGGTAATGTTGCGAGTTCATGTGTTGTATTACCTACTTTAATCACTGTGTTTGTAGGCAGATTATTCGGGTCATTCGGATCGCCAGGCGTACCTTCAACCGTCGTTGTTTCATTATATGGCAGGTTCGGGTCTGCTTGATAAATCGTTTCTCCGGCAACCGGACCATATTCGATAATTTGTGTCACAGGTTGTGTTGTCTCTGTTGACACTTGTGGATTAGACAGTTGTCCTGTCGTTATATCTACGTCATACGTTGTCGTTGTCGTAATCACACCATCTTGACCTGGTTGTGCCACTACATCTGTACTGCCTACTGGCAAGTTCGGGTTATAACGTGTTTCTGTTTGGTACGGAATTGTTTCTGTTGTTGTATCTACGTTATCCACACCAATGACTTCATTCACAGGTTGTGTCGTAATTTCAGTGACTGGCTCTTGACCAGGTTCTTTCGTAGTTGTCGTTTCACCTGCTTGTCCAGGTGTTATTACTGTGTAATCACCTGTGCCCGCATCTGGATTAGGGTTTGCTTCGTAAACCGTTGTCGGCGCTATCGGATCTGTAGTCACAACAGTTGTACCTGTACCGACTTCAATAATACGGTCTTGTTTTTGAACTGTTGTCGCATCTGTTGATGATGGATTTTCTAATGCGCCTGTTTCAGGATTCACTGTATACGTTGTTGTCGTTGTTATTTCCCCAACCACACCTGGTTGGATTTCATTTTGAACGCCTACAGGTAAATTCGCATTTTCTTGATAAATCGTTTCATATTGTACTGGTGTTGTCGCAACTTGGACTGTTCCTTTTTCAACCACTTCTGTCACAGGTTGTGTCGTTTGTGTTGAAATAGATGGATTAATCAATGTACCCGTATTTGGATCGACTTCATAAGTTGTTGTCGTTGTCGTCACACCATTTTGACCCGCTGTTTGTACATTTGTATAATCTGTCGGTTGATTAACACCTACATATTGCGTGTCATAAGGTAATGTTTCATTTGTTGTATTGACATTACCGACATACACAATAGTATCCGTTGGTAAGTTATTCGGATTATTTGGATCTCCAGGTGTACCTGGTACTGTATTTGTTTGGTTATATGGCAAGTTCGGGTCGACTTGATAAACCGTATTACCTTCAACTGGTCCGTATTCTACGATACGCGGTGTTGATGGAGACACTTCTTCCGTTGTCACCGGATTAGATAACGCACCTGTTGCCGGGTCAACTTCATATGTCTTGATTGTCGTTGCGGTACCTTCTTGTCCTTCTTGAACGACCACATTTTGTGAACCAACAGGTAATGTTGGGTTATAACGGTTGATTGTTTCATATGGAATCGGTGCTGTCGCTGAATCAACATTATCTACACCGATGACTTCATTAACCGCTGGTGTGGTTGTCGTTGTAACCGCTTCTTGACCTGGTTCTTTCACTGTTGTTGACACACCATCTTGACCTTCAACAACCACAATTTGGTCACCTGTACCTGAATCTTTGTCAGGGTTCGCTTGGTAAACCGTTGTCGCTGGAATTGGTGTAGTTGTGACAGACGTCGTACCTGTACCCACTTCAATAATACGGTCTTGTGCTTGTACTAAAGTATCTGTATTTGAAACAGGACTTTCTAATTCACCTGTTGTGCTGTTGATTGTATAAGTTGTTGTTGTTTGTGTTTGACCTACCACACCTTCTTGCAACACATTTTCTGTGCCTTGTGGTAAATCTGGGTTTTCTCTATAAGTCGTTTCATATGGTACTTCTGCTGTTGTAACTTGGACTGTCCCTTTTTCAATTACGCGATTTTCTGCAGGCACTGTTTCTGTATTAGTTTGCGGATTAATCAATTCACCTGTTTGAGGATTGACCTCATATGTTGTTGTCGTTGTTGTTGAACCATCACTGCCTTCAGCCACTACATTTCTATACGTCGTCGGTTCATTCACACCAATGTATTCCGTACTATGAATAATTGGTGTTGTTGATGTGCTGACATTACCAACATAAACAATTGTGTCCGTCGGCAAGTTGTTTGGATCGTTCGGGTCCCCTGGCGTGCCTGGCACTGTATTTGTTTGGTTGTATGGTAAGTTCGGGTCGACTTGATACACTGTATCGCCTGCGACTGGTCCATATTCATAGACTTGGTCAACTGGATTGATTGTATTTGTCACAGTTTGCGGGTTAGATAATGCACCTGTTGTCGCATCTACATCATACGTTGTTGTCGTCGTTGTTGAACCATTTTGTCCCTCTTGAACTAACGTATTCGTTGTTCCTACTGCTAAATCCGGGTTATAACGATACACCGTATTATATTGAATCGGTGTCACGTTAGTATCAACATTATCCACACTGATGACTTCATCAACAGCTGGTGTTGTCGTTGTTGTAACTGCTTCTTGACCAGGTTCTTTTACTGTTGTTGCGACACCATCTTGACCTTGCGTCACAACTGTTTGGTCTCCAACTCCTGCATCAGGGTTTGGATCTGCAACATATGTCGTACCTGATGGAATCGGTGAAGTTGTTGATGTTGTCACACCTGATCCTACTTCAATAATTTGATCTTGCTTTTGTGTTAATGTCGTTGTTGATGTTGTCGGATTTTCTAATGCACCTGTTGTCTGGTTCACTGTATAAGTCGTTGTCGTTTGTGTTTGACCTGTTACCCCTTGTTGAACAACGTTTTGTGTACCTTGAGGTAAGTTTGGATTTTCTCTATAAATCGTTTCATATGGTACATCTGCTGTTGTTGTTTGAACTGTTCCTTTTTCAATGACTTGTGTTACAGGTTGAACTGTCGATGTAGTAGTCACTGGATTAGATAATTGACCTGTTGCTGGGTCAACCGTATAAGTCGTTGTCGTTGTTGTTGATCCTGCTTGGCCTTGTGTACGCACGTTTGTATAATCTGTTGGTTGGTTTACACCGACATATTGTGTGTTGTAAGGAATAGTTGTTGTCGTCGCTTGTACATTATTCACACCTATAACTTCGTTTGTTGGCTGTTGTGTCACGTTCACAATAGTATCTTTACCTGGTTCTGTTGTTACAGTTTGTGAACCTGGTACACCTTCTACCACAATCGTTTCAGTACCAAGCGGTTTTGTCGGGTCTGAAACAGCTTGATAACTTGTACTTGGCTCAATTGTTTCTACGGTTGTTTGCGCCGGCACAGCTTCAGGGTTGACTGAGTTATTACTGATTAACACAATTCTTTGAATCGTATTTAAGTTTAAAGTACTTAAGTCTTTACTGCTTGTACCTGAAGGTGTTGAGCTGGCACTTGTAGATTCTGCTGTATTATAAGTTGGTGTACCTGTAGAGAAACCTTTTTGTGCTGCTTGTAAATCTACAACGTCAGACCAAACTGTATCCGCATCTGCACTTTGATTTGGATCACTAAAGTGTGTCGCATTCCAAGTTTTAACAATATAAGAACCATTCCACTTCATATAACCTGGAGAGCCAGGATCCATATAAATCAAGTTCGGCTTACTGCCATTTGTACTTTGACCACTTGTGACAATACTATTCTTTTGGAAGTTGATATAGTTCGCATTATCAAAGATAAATTGGCGGTTTTGACTTGTTCCGCCTAAAGGAATCGATAAAACTTCCGCGTAATAGTCACGGTTATCTGTACGCAAGTCTAATGTCGCATTATCTTTCACCCATAATAATGCACTTTGCGTACCTGTCGCATTAATGTTGACTAAGTCATTATAAGCGCCGACTTGTGTCTTAGTATCTGGGTTCCATTGATGGTTTTTTGCATCTAAGAATAATGTCGCGTACTCATCAATTAAAATTTGAGAGTTACCATCTAATCCTATCAGGTTGTTGTTTGAGTAATCACCCGCACGATGTCCATCGGAATATGCGATGAATTTAGAGTATTGGCCAACTTCGAAAGTACTGCCAGTCCCCATATCTACAATGTTACCGTTACCTTTTTGACTGATATTGATTGTAGAATTCGCACCTGTGTAAAGCGTGCCATCATTCGCAAAGTCAAAAATATTTTGACCTGTAATATTTAATGTCGAACCATCACCGATTAACACAGAGCCGCCATTACCGACTTGGAATGCAGTTGTGCCGTTCGTTGTGCCCCATGGGTTGGTTGGCGAAACGTTCATTGTAATATTTGAATTCGTACCTGTTGTAATTACACCGCCATCAACGACTTGCAGTGCGTTACCTAAACCAGTACGTGTAATATTAACTGTCGCATCTGCCGCAATATTGATATTCTTCGCACCAATGTTTGAACGGTTTAAAGTACTGTCATTACTAATTGAACTGAAGTTGCCGCTAATATTGACATTCACGTTTTGGTTTGCGAGTGTACTGCTCACCAAGTTACTGCCAGTATGTTTGACGTTATTGAACGAGATAGTGTTGTTAGTCGTCGTACTTGCGCCGAAGTTTACTAAACCACCTGTATTGCCTGTTGTAATATTCATATTTTGATACGTCATATTCCAACTGCCTGATGTTGCTGGGGCGTTAATAATATTCGTTCCCGTATTCAACGTATAACCGCCACCATCAATCGTCACAGAGCGTCCTGTTGAAGTTTGAAGGTTCGGTGAGCTTGTACCTGTGATATTGCCAGTCAATTGAATATTAGAGACTGTTTTGTCATTTAACGCCGCAATAAACTGATCCCACGTGCTGACTTGTGTCGCAGGTGCTGGTGCTGCATATGCTGAAAATGCCATCATACGAAACATCGGTGAAATACTTGTTGAACTTGATGTCGTTGATGATTGTGTAGATGTTGTTAATGGTAATTCGCCCACAGGATCACTGCCAGGTGCGCTCGATGTATTCAGTAAATAAGAAGTCAATAAAGCACCTGCGATTTCTTCATCTGTCGCAGTATTCGCATCTACTGCCATACCATCTACCACTTGTTGTGCTGCTTCAGGTGATAAATTTTCTTCAGTTGCTAAATAATCTGTTAAAGCGCTTTCCTTATCTGTACTGCTATCCAATGTTTGTGATAAATCTTGAGACAATGTCGGTGTTGGTGATTCAATAGATGAAATCGTTGTGTCATTCGTTGAATTTGGCGTAGAAGTATCATTAGCTGTACTATTTGTAGTGTTATTATCAGTTGTTGATGGTGCATCTGACGTTCCTGTTGATGTAT
The DNA here is from genome assembly GCF_018986355.1 of Staphylococcus sp. CWZ226. NCBI lineage: Bacteria > Bacillati > Bacillota > Bacilli > Caryophanales > Staphylococcaceae > Staphylococcus > Staphylococcus sp. CWZ226. Next base: position 182,610 of record NZ_JAHMSB010000003.1, read on the forward strand.
CTGGATTTGATGTATCATTTGATGGTGCCGCTTGAGATTCTGATGATGTATCATTTGATGGTGTTGTTTGAGAGTCTGATGAAGTGTCGTTTGATGATGAAGGTGCGTCTGTTGAAGGTGTTGTCTTAGTATCAGGAGTACTTTGTGTTTGAGATGATTCATTGGATGATGGCTGTGAAGGTGTTGGTGTTTCTGAAGGTGTTGATGTTGAAGATTCTTGATTAGAAGGTGTTGAATCTTGTTCTGTAGTCGTATCTGGTGCTGGCGCAGGGTCAGTTGTTGGCGCAGACGTCTCACCAGATGGCGTGGATGTCGCAGGTGTTTCTGTTGTTTCAGTTGTATTTTGAGCCGGTTCTTGTGGTGGAGAGGTATCAACTTGTGGTGCTGTTTCTGTCGTATTCGTCGTTGTTTCTGGCGTATTTGTTTGTGTCTCTTGTGTCGGTGTAGTTTCTGTAGTTGACTCAGTTGTTGAAGTGTCGCCACTTCCCGTCGAGCTGCTTGAGCTGCTGCCTGATGAATCAGATGTGCTGTTTTCAGCTGCTCTTGCTTCATCGTTTACTCCTAAAATCAACATTGTTCCTAATAGAATCGAAGCTGTTCCTACGGTAAATTTACGTATAGAATACTTGTTCCGTCTATTCGGAAGAAAATCTAATTTTTTCATAGAAAAAATTCCTCCTCGTTTTCTCCAAACCTTTGTTTCGCTTGTTCAACATTTAGTTTCGTTTAAAAATTGCTAATTGAGTTAATTATACTGAAATTTCAAGAAGTGTCTATAACTATTTTAGTAAATTTCAAAAGTTTCACACTTTTTTATTTTGATAAATATTTTTAACATGAAATTTACTTTTGTACACTTCCTCGTTACGTTTCTCTTATCCCTATGTATCAAAACTTAAACATTTATAATTTTGCATCATCGTATGGCAATAAACAGACTTTCTAAAAGTATATAAAAAAAGGAGTCCTCCACTATTTGAAGACTCCTTTTAAAACGTTAATTATTGAACTGTTCCTGCATTTTTATCATGTTTACCATGTACATAATAATCCATATATTCTGGTTTCATTGGATCATTGCCTAAAATAATATCTGCAGCTTTTTCCGCAATCATTAAGACAGGCGCATGAATATTACCGTTTGTTGTTGTAGGCATGACTGATGCATCAACAACACGTAAGTTTTCCATGCCATGTACTTTCATTGTTAATGGGTCTACAACAGCCATTGGGTCTGAAGCAGGTCCCATTTTCGCACTACATGAAGGGTGTAATGCTGTTTCAGCGTCGCGGCGTACCCAATCTAAAATTTCTTCATCTGTTTGAACTTCTGGTCCTGGAGAAATTTCTCCATCGTTATACGGTGCAAGTGCAGGTTGAGATAAGATATTACGTGCAACACGAATAGCTTCTACCCATTCACGTTTATCTTCTTCTGTTGAAAGATAGTTGAACACAAAGTCAGGATGTTCAAATGGGTCTGTTGATTTAATCTTCAAGCTGCCGCGAGAGTTAGAATACATTGGTCCAACGTGTACTTGGAAACCATGTTTTGTTTCTGCTTTCTCGCCATCATAACGTACCGCTAACGGTAAGAAGTGGAACATCAAGTTTGGATACTTCACATCATCGTTTGAACGTACGAATCCGCCACCTTCAAAGTGGTTCGTTGCAGCTGGGCCTGTACGGCTGAAGATCCATTGTAAACCGATAAATGGCATTTTTAATGGATTTAAACTTGGTTGTTCTGACACAGGTTGAGATGCTGCGTGTTGAATGTACACTTCTAAGTGGTCTTCGAAGTTTTCACCGACACCAGGTAAGTGAATACGTGGTTCAATACCTAATGATTTCAAGTGTTCAGAATCACCGATACCTGATAATTGAAGTAATTGTGGTGTATTGAAGGCACCACCTGATAAGATGACTTCTTTTGCGGTAACCGTATGCAATTTACCATTACGTTTAAATGTCACGCCTGTAACCTTATTACCTTCAAAGTTTAATTTCGTCACAAACGCACGTGTTTTAACATGTAAATTTTTACGTTTCATTACTGGATGTAAGTAAGCGCGTGAAGCTGATACACGACGGCCATTATGAACTTGGCTGTCGAAAGGTCCGAAACCTTCTTGACGGAAACCGTTCACATCAGGTGTTTTATTGTAGCCTGCTTGCACACCTGCATCAAAGAACGCTTGGAATAATGGGTTTTTCGCTGGTCCACGTTTTAATTTAATCGGACCATGATGACCACGATATTCGTCATCTTGTTCTGCACCGAATGTTGTTTCTAAACGTTTGAAGTATGGTAAGCAATGTGCGTAATCCCAAGTTTCCATACCTTTTGGTGAACCCCATTTTTCATAGTCCATCGGGTTACCACGCTGATAAATCATACCGTTGATTGAACTTGAACCGCCTAATACCTTACCGCGTGCGTGTGCAACTTGGCGACCGCCCATATGTGGTTCGTTGTTTGTCGCATAAATCCAGTCGTAGAAACGATTTCCTGATGGATACATTAATGCTGCTGGCATTTGAATAAATAAATCCCAGAAATAGTCGCTGCGTCCTGCTTCTAATACTAATACCTCATTGTTCTTGTCTACACTTAAACGATTACCTAAAACTGAACCGGCACTGCCCCCGCCGATAATAATATAATCATAATCATAAGATTTACTCATTTATGTCTTCCTCCTATAGAAAATGGTTATGCTCGATTTATCTTAATTTGTCCAAAAAGAGAGCGAGAACAGAGAGGCGAAAATTATTTCACCTGTATTCTCGCTTTATTTAAAATACATTAGCCTTTAAACCAATTCACTGGTTCTGGATGATAGTTCGTTAAAATGTGTTTAGAAACTAAGTACTCTTCTAAACCTTCTTTACCTAATTCACGACCGATACCTGATTGTTTATAGCCGCCCCAAGGTGCTTGTGCGAAGTAAGGATGGAAATCATTAATCCAAACTGTACCCATACGTAATCGGCTTGCGACACGTTGCGCTTTGCCGATGTCTTTAGAGAACACTGCACCTGCTAAACCATAAATTGAATCGTTCGCTAAACGAATCGCATCCGCTTCATCTTCAAACCCTTCAACTGTCACAACAGGTCCGAATACTTCTTCTTGTACGATACGCATTGACGTATCACAATCTGTAATCACTGTCGGTTCAAAGAAGAAGCCATCTTTCAAGTCATCACGATCAGGACGTTTACCGCCTGTCGCAATCGTTGCGCCTTCTTCTTTCGCAACATCCATATAACCTTCAACTTTTGCTAAATGTTCCGCTGAGATTAATGGACCCACTTCAGTATCTTCATCAAACCCATTACCAAGACGAATATTTTTCACGCGTTTAATCAACGCTTCTTCGAACTTATCTTTAATTGAGTTTTGAACAATGATACGTGAACCTGCTGAACATACTTGACCTGCATGGAAATAGCCGCCGTTTAGCGCTTGATCAACTGCTAAATCAAAGTCAGCATCTTCAAAAATGACGTTAGGATTTTTACCGCCAAGTTCTAATGCGACATTTGTCACATGATTTGCTGCTTGTTTCATAATGTGTTTACCAGTTTGGATACCACCTGTAAATGACACTAAGTCTACTTCTGGTGAACCTGATAAAACATCACCTACAACTGAACCGGCACCTAATACTAAATTAATAACACCTTTAGGGAAACCGACTTCTTCCATCAATTCGAATACACGAATAGTTGTCAATGGTGTGATTTCACTAGGTTTCATCACTAATGAACAACCTGTAGCTAAGGCTGGCGCAATTTTCCATGATGCTTGTAGTAAAGGATAGTTCCAAGGTGTAATTTGTGTAACCACACCGACTGGTTCTTTCACAACTTTACTTTCTGTACCTGGAATTGGTGAATTAATCATTTCACCGCCGTCTTTATCAGCTAACCCCGCAAAATACATAAAGACGTTATGGATGTCATCCATATCTGCAAGTGATTCTTCGTACGTTTTACCAGTATCTAACGTTTCTAGTTTCGCAAGTTCTTCACGATTTTCTTTAATCTTGTCAGCAATTGCTCTGACTTTTTGTCCTTTGACTTCACTTGTTTCATTCGCATAGTCACCTTGATCAAAAGCACGTCTTGCTGCTTTTACTGCACGTTCTGCATCTTCAGCTGCTGCTTCTGATACTTCGAATATAACTTCTTGATTATAAGGATTGATTATTTCACGTGTGGCTTGGTTCGCACTGTCTATCCACTCACCATCAATGTATTGTTGGTGAGATAAACGCTTTACAAGTTCCATCATTTAGACCCCCGTTAACTTTGTTAAATTTTTATTTAACGAATTTTACAAAGTTTATGTTAGCATGAATAAAGAGAAAGTGTCAAACACACTTTTTATATAACACACTGCATAGCAAGTTAAAGATAATCCTGTACTTTGATATACTATTCATGATTCAACATTGGACGAATGCGGGAAATAACTCTAAAATGAATATAAATGTAGTGGACGGAGGTTTAAGTATGACAAGTTCAAATCAACATGAACAAGCCATCGAAGAAGCTAAAGATTTAGTGATTAACGCGATTGGCGAAACAATGGATTTGTACGGCATTAATCGTAGTGTCGGCAACCTTTACGGGACTATGGTATTTGAAGATAATATGACCTTGGATCAAATGCGCGAGAAGTTGCAGATGAGTAAGCCAAGTATGAGTACAGGCGTGAAACGTCTACAAGAGTATGACTTAGTAAAACAACAATTTACACGCGGCAGTCGTAAACAACACTTTGTTGCTGAGAAAGACTTCTTTGTATTCTTCAGACACTTCTTCGATGTGAAATTCAGTCGTGAAATAAACGTCAATATGGCTTCTCTTGATGAAGCAGAACAAATTATTCAACACGTTCTAGAATCAGATGATGTCGATGAGGCAACTTATGACTATGCACAACGCGTCAATGCACAACTCGAACATTCTCGTATCTATTACGAATGGCTTTCTCAAATTAATGAAGCCATCCGTACTGGCGAAATCTTTAAATATTTCCCAATTCCTGACCCGAAAGATGTATAATACACTTTCCATAACTTATCGATATAAAAATGGCACGCACTCCAGATTTGGAATGCGTGCCATTTTTTATTTCTACTTCATTTTCATTCATTTTTTATCTTTAAAAGTAATTCTACTTATAAATCGTTAAGATCTTTGTGCGTGTTGTTCCTCTTCACGTTCTTCCGCAATCTGATTAATCTTCAAGGAACGATGTTCTGCTTCTCTTAATCGTGCGGCACGTAATTGTAATTTAACGCGGTCTCTAGATAAGGTGATAATAAACGATATCATCATAAAGACGAAAATCACAATGAGCGGCACACTGGCTAGAATTGAAGCTGTCTTCAGAACATCCAGCGCACGTTGACCACCGACTAGCATTAATGAGAATGGTAATAAACATAACGCAAATGCCCAGAATAAACGGTTCGCGCGTAATGGTTCACCAATTACTTTCTTTTGAGATGCTGAAGCAAGAATATATGAACCTGAGTCGAACGTCGTTGCTAAGAATAAGAACGCTGAAATCAAGAATAGAACGACAATAATATTATGGAACGGTAGTTGGTGAATGACTTCAACAATGGCTGCTTCCGTACCATGTGCATTCAAGAATGATACAACATCGAATTGATGTGTAATTTGAAGATACACTGCATAGTTACCAAAGATACCAAAGAATAAGACACAACCTAATGTACCGTAAATAATCGTACCTAAGATGACTTCTTTTAACGTACGACCTTTAGAAATACGTGCGATAAAGAGTCCGATAAACGGCGCATAAACGATCCACCATGACCAATAGAAAATTGTCCATTGTTGCGGGAAGTTTGTTTCCTTACGTCCATCAATACCGCCAAATGGTTCTAACCATGTAGCCATTTGGAAGAAATTCTTTAACATATTCCCAAAGCCTGTAACTGTTGTTTCCATGATGAATACAGTTGGACCTACAATAAAGACAAATCCTAATAGAATAAATGACAACCAAACGTTCACGTCACTTAAACGTTGAATCCCTTTTTTCAGTCCTGTATAAGAGCTGACTGCGAAAATAACCGTAATTGTAATTAAAATCGCTGAACGTAACACCATACTTTGTCCATCAATACCTGTTAAACGTTCAATACCAGCTGAAATCATTGGCACACCTAATCCAAGTGATGTAGCTGCACCGCCAAGTAAACCGAAGATAAATAAGATATCGACAATTTTACCTGGTAATTTTTCAGTTTGTCCTTTTAAAATCGGTCGACAAGCCTGACTGATTTTATAAACTGGTTTTTTCTTCACGAAAACTAAGTAACCGATCGGTAAAGCTGGTAAAACATAAATTGCCCAAGCAATTGGACCCCAGTGGAACATACCATACATTGTGGCATATTCTAAGGCAGCATCTGTCATACCTTTCTCGCCATGTGGCGGTACTTGGAAATAGAAGGCCCATTCAATAACGCCCCAGTATAAAATATCTGAACCGATACCGGCACAGAACAGCATTGCTGCCCAAGTAAAGTTACCGAATTCCGGTTTATCACTTGCTCTCCCCAGAGTTACGTTTCCGTATTTGCCAAATGCTATGTACAGTACGAAACCTAAAACAATTAAGCCCAGTGATAAATAAACTGCACCTAGCGAATTGGATACTGCTTCGTTAATGTCAGTGATTACTTTTTGACTCGCTTTAGGAAATGCCATCATCGGAATGACAGCAATTAATAAAATAGCGACAGTACCATAAAACGTTGTCCAGTCCATAATTTGGGACTTTTTAGCTTTGTTTTGCTTTTTAGCTTTTTGCAATGTTTTTGCACTCCCTATATTGATTAATTGTCGTTGAAAACATAAAAATCAAATTCTACTTCTCTTTTTATTTTTCCAACTCCCCATTTCTTATGTTACATAAAGACATTAACGAATTATTTATAATAATGCAAATTCATACAGAAGAATATGTTGGCGAAAATGAATAAATATATATTTCAGATTAGTAATTCAAGCGTCCTAATCGCTTATATCCCTATGTTAAGTTTAAATTTAACGAATTGAACGAACTTAACCACCCATTTTTATGCATTAATATACATTTTATACGAATAAATATTTTTTTAGAAAAACTGAAAACATCCTCTAGAATCGTCAATTTTTAGTGATTTAAAATTACATTTATCAAAAGCTCTCATAAAAAAAATCCCCGACTTTAAACGTCAGGGATTTTAAATGAAAGTGCGAATCACTTCATTCATTTTTATGTGTATTATTTTTCAAATTATCTTTAGCTATTTTGTTTTGCGAAAGCTTTACCAATAGCTTCTAATTTATGCGGTGCGTCGTGCATTGCCATTTTCACTTCTACAAAGTGCATCATTTCTGGATAAGCTTTAATAGTTTCAAAGGCTTGTTTCAACTCTTCACTTGTTGAAACATCATGGATTTTCACATCATCTTTAGCGCCGAAGACTGCTGGTAAGGCTTTGTAGTCCCACATAAAGATGTCGTTATATGGTTCATTTTCACCATGAATCTTACGCTCTACTGTATAGCCATCATTATTGATGACAAACAATACTGGTTTTAATTTCTCACGAATCATTGTAGAAATACTTTGAACTGTTAATTGAAGTGAACCGTCACCGATTAATAATAAGTTACGACGATTTGGATCAGCAATTTGTGTACCTAATGTTGCTGGTAATGTGTAACCAATTGAGCCCCATAAAGGTTGACCAATAAACTTATTCGCTTGATATAACGCTAAGTCATATGCACCAAAGAATGATGTTCCTTGTTCGGCTAGAATCACATCATCAGGTGCGATAAAGTCTTGCATCATCTTGAAGTACGTTTCTTGTGTTAGTGGTTCATTCGTTAATTCATATTGACGCGCTTTTGGACGTTTATATTGAGGGTAATCTGCATCATTCACATAGTCCATCTCTAACAGACCTTCTAATAAATCTGGTAATGTCACATCTTGATCTTCTGTGTCATTCATTTTGAAATTGTGTTGATTCAACATCACGACATCATCAATATCAAATTCATATGAGAAACCTGCTGTGGCAGAGTCTGTTAATTTCGCACCAATATTTAAAATTGCATCACTGTTATCAACATAATTTCTAATATTTTCTTCTGCGATTGAGCCGTCATAAATACCCATATAGTAAGGATTTTCTTCATTGAAGGCACCTTTACCTAATGACAATTGCGCAACTGGAATGTGTGTTTGATTTACAAATTGTTCTAGTTTGTCATGCAGTTTGAAACTATTGATTTCATGTCCTGCAATAATTACAGGTTGAGACGCACTGTTTAATTTATTTTTAACCATCTCAATATAGTTTGAGACATCTTGTGCTTTAAATTCTGGTAATTGATAAGCATCTTTCACTTCAATTTCTGTCATTGCGACATCAATCGGTAAGTGTAAATGTACCGGTCTTTTCTCGGCTAATGCTTCATCGATTAGACGCGGAATTTCTTCTTGTGCATTTTCAGGTGTGATATAACCTTGTGCTGTTGTAATTTCTTTGAACATTTTGCGGTAGTTATCGAATTCACCTTCCCCAAGTGAGTGGTGAACATATTTACCTGCTTGTTCTACACTGCGTGTCGGTGCGCCTGTAATTGCAACTACTGGAATACGTTCTGCATAAGAACCTGCGATACCATTGACCGCTGATAATTCACCTACACCAAATGTAGTCACCATTGCGCTTAAACCATTCATGCGTGCATAACCGTCTGCCGCATAACTTGCGTTTAATTCATTTGTATTACCAATCCATTCAATATCATCACGGCTAATAATATCATCTAAGAAAGCTAAGTTGAAATCTCCAGGTACACCAAATACTTTATCTACGCCTGCAGTACTCAGGCAGTCCATTAAATACTCTCCAACACGTTTATTCATATTCATTCCACCTTTTTCTCTTTCTCTTATACAATTCTAGGATAACGCTTCCATATATATTAGGTCAAGTAAGTTGACTTAACTGAAATATCTGCAACCATATAAAAAAATACCGCCTTGAATGTTTCAAGACGGCACTCTACAGAGAGCGTATTCAAGGTTATTCCTTGAACTCCCCTTTTAAATATTTTACTTCTTGGAATCCTGGACGTTTACTTGCTAGTTCTTCCATCATCGCATTCCAATCATTTCCGACTTCAGCTTTAATACTTTGAAGTAAATCATTTTGTGCTTTATTGATTTCTGTAACCAATGCATGACCTTTATCAGTCGCAAAGAGTTCTTTGACTCTGCCATCTATTTTAGATTTTCTTTCGACAACTAAACCTTCATCTTTTAATTTTTTCAACGTTTGATGACTGCCTTGTTTAGAGATTTCCATACTTCTTAGTAAATCTCTGATGGTAATCCCAGGCACTTTATCGATAAAGAATAAGAAGCGATGGTGTTGGCGGCGCATTCCTTTCTTCTCAATAATTTCATCTGCAGTATGAATAAATGTTTTATAGGCAAAATAGAACAAGAGATGATCATAGTCGTTATTATGTGCAGTCATGGTTCACAGTCCTTTATTTCAAAATGTTGTTTTCTGATAATTAACTTTATTATAGCAAGTCTTATAACAGACCTAAAGCACTGATTTTTCTTTTAAGCTTAGTTCAATCAAATAGAAACTTGTGCAATTTGTCTTTATTCTTTGTACAATGACATCAATATAGAACAAAAGGGAGATGATCGAATGGTTCGATTTAAAACTGTTCAAATCACAGACTTAACTGACGAAGACTTACAAGCTATGGGGGCACAAGATCAACTAATTGATGTAAGAGAAGCTGATGAATATGAAGCTGGTCATATTGAAGATGCGTTAAATTATCCACTTTCAACGTTAAATACGAAATTTCCATTAGACCAAGGCAAAACGTATTACATTTATTGTCAAAAAGGCGGACGCAGTCAACAAGCCAGCCAAATGTTAAGTGACAGCGGTTTTGATGTGATTAATTTAAACGGCGGTTATGAAGCATATCTTTCTCAACAAGAAGCACAAGCACAACATCAAACTGCAAGTAAGCAGGAGCAGACCGAAGTCACTGCCTCTGAGAAAACAATTAAACCAGAACGCAAACAATTAAACTACAGTGGTTTACAATGTCCAGGTCCTATCGTGAATTTAAGCCAAGCCATCAAACAAATACAACCTGGCGAACAAGTTGAAGTGATTGTTACGGATTTAGGCTTTGCGAGTGATATACAAAGTTGGGCAAAACAAACGGGTCATCACTTAATTGATTTAAAAACAGATGATTCAAAAGTCACAGCTATCATCGAAAAAGGTGAAGCTTCTGATCAAGCTATGTCTGTCCACAAATCAAATAATGGCACAACGATTGTCTTATTCAGCGGTGAACTTGATAAAGCTTTAGCTGCTTTAATCATTGCGAATGGCGCACGTGCAGCAGGTCGTGAGGTTTCTATCTTCTTTACTTTCTGGGGATTGAACGCATTAAAACGTACAGATGCGCCTAAAGTGCAGAAAAAAGGATTAGAAAAACTCTTTGATTTCATGTTGCCAAAAGGTCCAGAAAGTATGCCGTTATCTAAAATGAATATGTTCGGTTTAGGACGCTTTATGATGAAACTCTTAATGAAACAAAAGAACGTCGATTCATTACCTGCTTTAATCGATAAAGCAATCGAAAATGATATAAAACTAATCGCATGTACTATGAGTATGGATGTCATGGGTATCAAACGTGAAGAATTGCGTGATGATGTCCAAATCGGCGGTGTTGGCACATATATCGGCGATACAGAACACGCCAAACATAATTTATTTATCTAAAGCATATAGATAATCCTCTGTCTTCAAATTAAGGCAGAGGATTTTTTACATCATCTTTAAATATCCTTCTTACTCTTCAAAAATTAATCGAACATTTGTTCGCTTTTTCTTTGAAAACGCGTTCGTAAAATGCTAAACTTAATTCATGAGTAAAGGTCGTTCTACTATATTGTGAGTACCTCACGTGCCTTGAACTGCAAGAAAGTGAGGTGATATGGATGGACATTATAATCCATGAACTCACGATTAACTTTTCTTCAATTGTGCAAGTGACACTTTTAGCAACAGCCATCAAGTTTATTATCAGCAAGAACGACAAAAAAGACTAGCTATGCAGCAACATAACTAGTCTCTCATTCGGTTCGTTTGGTAATCACAATTGTGCGTTGTGAGCCTTTACTCTAGCCTTCAGTCCTGTAAGACTGAGGGCTATTTTAATACAACTAAAGCTTACCAAATTTATAGCCCACTTTCAATTAAATTGCGGTTCATCTAAAACAAGATTCCATACAATACATCATGCTATTGATCAGTAGCTAATAATCGCAATGGCCCATTAAATACAATCTTAGAAATATATTGAATTAATGTATCTATATCCACACGCTGTTCGTCTTGAACCCAATATTTAATCACACTCAACATTGATCCACTGACATAACTATGGAAATACATCACAGGAATACCAGCTATATCTCCTTTTGGATTCATTCGTAATTTCATGTTCTCTAAAATCATTTCAGAGATTCGTTCCTCTATTTGACTTTGTCTTTCTATTGTTAAAATAACTTGATAAAACTCTAAATTATTATAAACATGAGTGATCACACTTCTTAACACTTGATTAGAAAAGACTTCATAGAACTTATCAATAGATTCAATTGTTTTCATACTTTCAAAAATACGTGTTTTATCATAAAGCACATTCGCATATTCATCTTCCATCTTTTCTAATAAATCATATTTATCTTCATAATGCAGATAAAAAGTTCCTCTATTAATATCTACGGCTTCTGTAATGTCATGAATAGTAATATGATCTAAGTCTTTTTGTTTAAGTAATTGAATAAAAGCCTTTTTAATCGCGCTTTGTGTTTTACGAACACGTCGGTCTACAGCCATAAATGAACACTTCCTTATTCTTTAATGAACAATTATCAACAATGTGTTGATTAACGAACACAATGCATTAAATTGGTCATTGCATCTATTTCATTACCAATTATAATAATCAAAGTAATGATAAATCAACACTATGTTCAATAAATCATAAGGAGTGAAAAAAATGAACATTTTAAAAAATAAACTACTTTGGATTGCGCCTATCGTATTAGTTTTAATTATGATGTTATTATCAGTCGCATTCTATCCAGCATATAACTCAAAACCAAAAGACTTGCCACTAGCGATTGTGAATTTAGATGAGGGCACATCTATTCAAAGTAAATCTATTAATATCGGCAAAAATTTAGAAGACCATTTACTAAAAAATAAATCAGAGGCCATTCAATGGAAAGCTGTATCCAGTGAGGATAAAGCTAGATCAGGATTATTCAACCAAAAATATTACGGAATCATTGTCTTAGAAAAGGATTTCTCAAAACACGCCTTAAGCAAAACACAAGCAACTGTTATGAAAGCAAAACAACAAGAAATGGAAGACAAAGTAAAATCTGGAGAGATTCCACCACAAGTTGCACAGCAAATGGCGGAAAAAATGAAACAATCTGGATTAGAACAAGTAAAACCACAAGCTGCACATTTAAAAACAATTGTAAGTGAAGGTTCTGGTTTACAAGGCTCTCAAATAGCAAACAAAGTTTTTAATGGGATCAGCACGAATTTAAACCAAAAAGTCATGAAACAAGGCTTAAACATTCTAAATAAACAAAATGTCTCTATTCCAGCTAAAGAGATTGAAAGTTTAATTCAACCTGTTGAAACCAAAGCAGTGTCTGTTGATAAGGTGAAAGATCACCAAGCCAATGGTAATGCGCCATTCTTAATGTTTATGCCAGTTTGGATGGGATCTATTGTCAGCTCAATTTTATTATTCTTTGCGTTTAGAACTAGTCATTTAATTCAACGTAGTCAGCGTGTTATTGCGGCATTGAGTCAAATTGTTGTGGCTGTCCTCACAGCGTTTATCGGAAGCTTTGGATACATTTACTTTATGTCAGGCGTTCAAGGTTTCCACTTTGACCATCCAAACCGTGTCGCATGCTTTGTGATGTTAGCATTCTTAGGTTTCATCGGTTTGATTTTAGGTACAATGACTTGGTTAGGCATGAAGAGCGTACCAATTTTCTTCTTATTGATGTTCTTCAGTATGCAATTGGTCACTACGCCAAAAGAAATGTTGCCTAAATTTTATCGCGACTATATCGCAGGTTGGAATCCATTCTCTAACTATGCGACAACCTTAAGACAAATTATTTATATGCATCATCCTATTGAACTTAACACTACCGTATGGATGTTCATCGGCTTTATGACTTTCGGTATTATTTCAGTGATTGTAGCTGCGTTTGTACGTAAACATTCAGATAAAAAAGCTGAAATCCCAGCTTAAAGATTATTCTCAAATACAAAAATCAATCCACCTTCAAACACGCTTGGCTTTGAAGGTGGATTTTCATATCTTACCTTATTTAAACAACATTATTTCTTTTTCTTCTTTTTGTCTTTTTTCTTTTTATCCTTTTTCTTCTTGTCTTTTGAATCTTCTTTTTTATCGTCTTTCTTTTTACCTTTCTTCTTAGATTTCTTATCTTTGTTGTCTTTGTCGTCTTTCTTACCTTTTCCTTTTTTATCTTTGTCTTTCTTGTCTTTTGATTCTACTTTTTCTTTATCTTCTTGTTTCTCTTCTTTCTCTTCAGATGACTCTGGTGCGGACTTGTCATCTCCAGAAGATTCATTTTCTGAAGACGCTTTATCTGCCTTTGTTGGTTCTTCTTTTACTGCAGTGAATTCTTCTTCTAGTTCTCCTACTGCGATGACTTCGCCTTTGTCATCTGTAGTGAGTGTTGTTTCTAATTCTTCATTTTGCTCTTCATCTAGATGGTAACCCAATTCTAAGACCTGTAAATAAACGGTTACTTGGAAGTCTTTATATTCACCTTTATAGATAGCTTGAACATCACTTTGACGAGATTGTAAATCAGTATGTTCTGTTAACGCAGGTTCTATTACGTTAGTTTGTATAGGTTCTTCTACAATTTCTTCAATAGAATGATCACGTTCTTGTTGATGATTTTGAATACTTTTATAAATTAAATCAGCATCTTTCAACTCTGGATATTGTTTTAAAAATGCGCTTTTAGTTTCTGGTAATTCAAAGTCTTTCTTGGTTTTTACATCGATATAGACTGCCGCATAATGGAATTTTGTTTGGTCAGAAACATTGTAAACCCAAGATTTAGGCGGGTTTGTCATTTTCTTTAAATGTTCAGTAAAATCACGTTGAATTGTTGATACCGCATGACCTGCTTGGCCGCTAGCGCTTGGTTCAAAATCATGTACATAAACCGTTCTTAGTTTTACCATATCTGTCATTTCATTTTGATCTAGAATTGCTAAATCTAAACGTGACATCTCTCTAGCGACAGTTTCTGACTGTGCTTGACGCAAAACTTGAATTCCTAATAAATCTTTTAATGACTTATCTATACCTGACACTAAAGTTAAATACGCCATATCATCTGCGTAGTGTTTAAAGTTACCTTCTAACTTGCCCAATCTTTTAGTTAAAGCATCTGCGATATTGATTTTCATGTTAATTCCCCCATAGGTTTGATTTATACACTAAGTTAGTAACTTATACCCTATCAGTCGCAAAATAAGATTAAGATTTTATTAGATTGAATACTAATTTAGATTTGCGTCACTCAAAATAAAAAAGCGGTACAGGAGTACACGCTTTATAAGAATCAGCCATTCATGAATTTCAAAACTTCATCATACACTTTTTGAGAACGTTCATTATTTTTAATGCGTCTTTTTTGAGACCGAGCCACATACTCCATGGGCACCATATTAAATTGTTTCTTAAAATTGTTGAGGAAAGAACGTTTACTAGAGTATGAATATCTTTTCCAAACTTCTTTGGTTTTTTGATTATCTTCACCATTAATTAATAGATATTCTGCCACGTTAAAGATTTTCACTTGTTGTACGTAATCATTGTAGTTAACACGTGCTGCATCTTTAAATACACGTGATAAATAACTGATATTTAAATCAAAACTTTCAGCGATAGTTGTTAACTTTAACGCTTCATCTGAATGGTGATTAATGTACTCAATAATGTGGTTGATTGTCGGGTTATTAGTCATATTGAATAAGTAGATGTCGAAGTTTTCCAAGTAAACACGTAAGTATCTTACCAGTCGCACAATGGTCGCATTCGCTTTCACAAAATTTGTTTCACATACATAACGTAAAGCCTGGATATAATCATTTTTAATGATATGGTGGATTTCAAAATTGCTTTCAACATGATTGATTTCTTTTAAACAGGCTGGCTTAAAATACACATAATGAATTGATAAACAGACAACTTTCCCTTCTTTAATCTCCACTTCCATATTTGTGAAATGTGGTTTTTGAACAAAAAGATCTCCTGTTTTATAGGTAAAGTGCTGTGCCCCTTTTTTAACGAAGACTGTACCTGATAAAACTAAATAAATATTAACGTACTCCTCGCTTTTCGAATTATCTTTTATACAAGACCAACCTTGAAAAATATTGTAACTGTAATCCAAAAATATCCCCCCTAATAAAATAAAATGATAATGTGAATGAGTTCTTCTAAATATCCATAGAAAAGCAAGCAGTAAAATAGAAGTGTAAAAGAAGTGATGATTGAGGTAGATACATTTCATAACTGATGAAATTATCCAAAATAAGACTACACCTATTTATAATAAACTAAATGTTCAGAAAATTGAATGCTTTATTGTAAGTTTTTGTGCTAAAATGTTATATTTTTATCTGTTTTATTCAACCAGAAAGCCTTTAGTCCATTCTTTAAGTATATGTAAAATTACTTTATGATTTCTGTGGATTTCATTAAAAAAATTATTGACGCGTTACACATTCTCCTATATAATAAATCTTGTGTTAAAAAGCTATGGAGAAATACCCAAGTCCGGCTGAAGGGATCGGTCTTGAAAACCGACAGGGGCTTAACGGCTCGCGGGGGTTCGAATCCCTCTTTCTCCGCTACGATAAAGGATGAGATACTAAACGGTGTCTCATCCTTTTTTATTAACTTAACGTAAAAATTTCACTAAGTTATTATCATACGCTTAACAAATATTAGACTACATCACTAAACCCCACTCTATCATCTTAGAATGGGGTTCTTTTTATGGCGAGACTACTTTGTCTCACTTATTACGAGTATTTAGACGAAACGGTAAAGATATAGCTGATATTAAGATATTAACAATAATACGATATCAAAAAAGCCGCACTCCCTACGAGTACGACTTTCGTTTACATATTAATTTTTTCTACGACGACTGCTTACTAAGAATGCGGCGCCGATCAATGCGGCTAACCCGCCTACAATGATGCTGCTAGATTGTGACTGACCTGTATTTGGTAAAGCTTTTTGTTGTTTAGAAGAAACTGTTTGTTCTGGATGTGTAGTTCTAGTTGTTGGGTTGTTTGATGTTTGTGATGAACGCTCTTCATCGTTTTGATACATATGTCTATCAGAAGTTCGAGTAGTATCTTGATGTTCATTTGTTGATTCATCAGAAGCATTGTTATCTTTAGACGTCTGATGTTTTTGTGTTATTTCGGTTTGATGTTCTACCTCTATAGACGCGCTTTCAGATGATGCTTTCTCTTCTGTTGTATGCTCTTGTTGTTTATTTGTATCTTCTGTTTTGACTTCTTGTTTAACTTCACTCTCAGTATTCAAATCAACTGATGAAGTTGTTTCAGAAACCATCTGGTTAAGAGAAATTTCATCTGCATTTTCTAGGTGTATTTCTTCTTGTTGTGTAGTTGTTGTAACAGGCTTTTCCGATACTACTTCATTTGAAATTGTTTCAAGAGAAGTTGTAGATTTATCTTCAGTTACTGCTGGAATTTCAATATTTTCTATGTTGTTTAACTCTGAAATCAAGTTGCCTTTTAATTCACTTGGTAACTGAGCTATTGCTGATTGTGCTAATTCTTTTGTTGTCTTTACTTTTTCTTGAACAATCGCTAATGCTTCTTGTTCTTCTGTCTGTACACGATGATCTGAAAGTACTTTTTCAAGTTCAATATGTGCTGCATTATTTGTTGATATTGCTTCCTTCAACGCTGCTTCTGCTTCATTTAACCATTGATCTTGGATGTCATTTGTACCATTCGCATTAGCGTCATTGATTTCTGGGATGTCGATACCTTGCAGTTGTGCTAATAACGCTGGTAAATTGCCTTTTAGTTCACTTGGTAATACGTTTACTTTTCTCTCTGCTGATGTTTTTAATGTTTGCGCTTCTTCTTGTGCAGATTTTAGTAATGTTTGTTCTTGTGGTGTGATTAAGTTGTCGGAAACTGCCATGTTCCATGCTGATTGGGATGCTTTATCCGCAAGTTCTGCTGCTTTCACAGCAGCTTCGGCATCATTTAACCATTGATCTTGGATGTCATTTGTACCATTCGCATTAGCGTCATTGATTTCTGGGATGTCGATACCTTGCAGTTGTGCTAATAACGCTGGTAAATTGCCTTTTAATTCACTTGGCAGTGCGTTTACTTTTGTCTCTGCTGATGTTTTTAATGTTTGTGCTTCTTCTTGTGCTGATTTTAGTAATGTTTGTTCTTGTGGTGTGATTAAGTTGTCGGAAACTGCCATGTTCCATGCTGATTGGGATGCTTTATCCGCAAGTTCTGCTGCTTTCACAGCGGCTTCGGCATCATTTAACCATTGATCTTGAATGTCGTTCGTGCCATTCGCATTAGCGTCATTGATTTCTGGGATGTCGATACCTTGTAATTGTGCTAATAACGCTGTTAAATTGCCTTTTAATTCGCTTGGTAATGCCTCAACTTTTCTCTCTGCTGTTGCTTTTAATGTTTGTACTTCTTCTTGTGTTGATTTCAATAATGTTTGTTCTTGTGGTGTAACTAAATTGTCAGAGACTGTAGAATCAAATAATATTTGAGCATGCTCATCAGCTGACTGTGCTACTTTCACCGCATCTCTCGCTTCATTGATTAATACATCTACATTATCATCAATACCATTTTCATTTTGATCATTAATCTGCGGTAATGTAATACCTTTGAGCAACGCTAAATCTTTTGGAAGATTACCTTGCAATGTTAATGGTAATTGATTTACCTTTTCTTTTGCTTGTGCTTTCACATCTTCGTAAATTGCT
Source organism: Staphylococcus sp. CWZ226 (assembly GCF_018986355.1). NCBI lineage: Bacteria > Bacillati > Bacillota > Bacilli > Caryophanales > Staphylococcaceae > Staphylococcus > Staphylococcus sp. CWZ226. The sequence continues at coordinate 200,887 of NZ_JAHMSB010000003.1, forward strand.
TGTAATTGAGCTAATTGTTTATATTCGCTTGGTGTAACTAAACCATCTGCTGTATTCGTTGCTAGTTTTTCCTGTAGTTTAGCATCCATTGCTTGTGCCACTCTGACAAACTCTGTTGCTTCAGCTAATGCAGCATCATCTGCATCTGAAATATTATTGGCATTTTGATCATTGATGTTTGGAACTGTGATGCCTTGAAGTTGTTTTAAACGTACTTCAAATGGTGATTGATAAGCTGCTGGTAATTGCTTCACAATTTGTTGTGCTGAATCTTTAGCACCTTCAAACAATGCTTGATGTTGTGATAAGTTTTGATGTTCTTGTGGTGTAATCAAGCCATTTTCATTTGCTGTATCAAGTTCAGATTGTATCTCTTGATTCATTTTTTCAGCTTGTGCCACACGTGCTTCTGCTTGTTCTAGCAATGTATCAATATCATCTGCAATGCCATTAGCATTTTGGTCATTGATGTCTGGAATTGAGATAGCTTGCATTTGCGCTAAAGCATTCACTAATTCATCTTTAACTGCTGCTGGAATCTTACTTTGTTGAATCGTCTCAGTTGCTTGTTCTTTTAGTTTTGATGCATGATTTTGTGATTCAATCAATGTGTCTTTTTCTTGTGGTGTAATTAAGTGATTTGCATTCGCTTTTGTTAAATCATCTTGTGCTGTTTCATGTGCAGCTTTTACTGCATTTATTAAATCTTGAAGTGTTTGATCTAACGTATCATCTACATCATTATGGTCGTGGTCATTAACTTCTGGTACTGCAATACCTGTTAAAGCATCAAGCATTTTTAGAAGTTCACCTTTTAATGCATCATCAACTAAAGCAATTTTAGCTTCAGCAATATTTTTCTGTGCTAAGGATGCTTTTTGAAGATTTGATAACATATCATGTTCATCGTCGTTGATAACACCATTGTCCTGAGCTGTTTCTAATCCTGCTTTCGCAACTTTTTCTGCTGCTTCTGCTGCCTTAATTGCTTGTAATGCATCACTCATCAATTGATCTTGGTTATCATCAATACCATTTACATTTTTATCATTCACTTCTGGGATATCGATTGCTTTTAACGCATCTAATTGTGGTTGGAATTCCGGTCTTAAGTTTTCATCAATCATATCCACTGCTTTTTGAGCATAGTGTTTCGCTGTCTTCGCATAGTTGACTTGGTTAATTAATTCTGACTGTTCTTTTGGTGTGACTAATTGATCTTGTTGAATTGACTCTAGTTGTTGTTGTGCTGTTTCATGTGCACGTTTTGCTTCATCAACTAAGTCTTGAACAGCTGCTTTCAATGCATCTGTATGATCATCAATGTGGTTATTATCTTGATCATTGACAGTTGGTAAAGTAATTTCATTAATCGCATCTAATTGTAACTGCAAGTCTTTTTGATATGCTGCTGGTAAAGCATCAATTGCTGCTTGCGCCGCAGCTTTATTAGCTTCTACTAAATTTTTAGCACCGCTTAGAACTTCTAATTCACTAGGATTGATTAAACCGTCTACTAATTCCTCATCTGCTTTAGCTTGTGCTGCTTGCGCCATATCTTTAGTCGCATTGATTAATTGTTGTGCCTTGTCTATTAATGTATCAATATCATCACGAATACCATTTTGATTTTTATCATTCACAGATGGAATTGAAATTCCTGTTATCGCTTGTACTTTTTTAGGCAAATCTTGTCTGTATTTACTCTCAACTGCTTCAAGCTTTTCTTCAGCTAATGCTTTCTTTTGTTTAAATTCTTCTTGTAACACTTTTAATTGTGCTTGTTCATCAGGGTTTACCATACCATCTGCTTGAACTTCTTCTAATGCTGTTTGTGCTACTGCTTCTGCATTTTTAGCTGCTTCATAAGCTTTGGCTGCCTCATCAAATAAGCTATCTTCTTTATCTGGCACACCATTATGATTTTCATCGTTGACTTGTGGTGGTCCAATTGGTGTTAATGCATCGAGTTCTAGTTGTAACGTTTGTTTAACAGGTTCTGATAATAATGCGTCTACTAACGTTTGTGCTGCTGCTTTTTTGTCCTCTGCTAATGAAATTGCTTTGGCTAAATCTGCGCTTTCTTCTGGTGTAATGATATTATCTTTTTGAATATCATCCATTTGCGTCAATGCATTGTTATAAGCTGCTTTTGCTGCTTCTACCGCTTCTTTCGCTTTATGAATGGCTTGATCTACGTCATCACGAATCCCGTTTTTATCCTCGTCATTCACTTCTGGTACAGTAATACCTGTTAATGCCGCAAGTTGTTGTGGCAGGTCTTTGCGGTATGCTTCTTGAATCGCATTAATTTTTTCATTTGCTAATGCTTTCTTTTGTTCAAAGTTAGCTTGTGCTGCTACTAATGCTTGATGTTCTGTTTCATCAATTAATTCATTTGGATTTAGTGCTTGTGCTAACATTTCTTTTACTGCTTGATCTGCAGCTTTGGCGTCTTTCAATGCATCTCCGGCAAAGCGTATTAATAAATCTTCTGAATCTGGAATATCATTTGCATTGTTGTCATTTACTGGTGGAACAATTAAATCAGGGTATTGTCTTAAAACGCTTAGCAACTCCGCTTTTAAAGGCGTTCCATCTGAGAGATTATGAACATCGGTAAAGGCATTCATTTTAGATTCATATGCAGCAAGTTTGAAAGGTCTTAATGATTCGATTTCGTCTGGATTAACTAATCCATCATCTTGTATCGCTAAAATCGCTGCTTTTGCTGCTTTATCTGTTTCTACAACTTTTTGTACAAGTTTTCTGAGTTCAGCCTCTTTATCATCAGCTACATCATTACTATTAGCATCATTCACTTCTGGTACATCAATACCTGTTAATCCTTTTAATTTCCCAGGCAATACACCTTGATATGTTGATTCAACTGCGTCTAATGCTTGTTGTGCTGTTGCTTTCTTTTGTTCAAAATCATGTTGTAAGTTTTGTAGTGTCTGGTGTTCTTCTGGTGAAATAGCTTGGTTCTCGTTTACTTTTGTTAATTCAGATTTTACTAAAGCATCAGCTGCTTTTGCTTTTTCAATTGCTGCCTCTGCTGCTTTAACTAAAGCATCTTGAGTATCTGGAATCATATTGTTGTTATCGTCATTGATGTCTGGAACACGAATACCATCTAATTTTGCTAGTTCTTGCTCTAAAGGTGCACGTAATGCTTCAGGTAATGCATTCACTTTTTCTGTTGCTTCTGCTTTTGTTGAAACAGCTGTTTTCTGAGCTTCTGTTAAATCTTGATGTTCTTTCGGATTAATCAGCTTATCTTGTGTTGCGTCTGTTAAGTTATGTTTCGCTGCTAAATCTGCTGCTTTTGCTTTGTCTAAAGATACTTGTGCTTCTTTAAGCAATGCTTCTAGTTCAGCTTGATCAACATCGTCTGTTTTACCATTATTATCTTTATCATTTACTTCTGGTACAACAATACCGTTTAACGCTGCTAGTTGTGTTGGTAATTCTCCACGATACTGTACATCAATCGCATTGATTTTATCGTTAGCTGCTTTTTTCTTCGTTGTGAAATCTTGTTGTAACTTATCTAAGTTGTCATGTTCTTGTTGATTAATAACTTTGTCATCATTAGCTTTAACCAATTCTTCGTTAGCTAATTTATCCGCTGCTTCAACTGCTTTGATAGAAAGTTTAGCCGCTTCAATCAACGCATCTTGTTCATCAGGGATGTTGTTTTCATTGTTATCATTAATGCCTGGTACCGTAATACCTTTTAACTTAGCCAATCTTTCTAATAATGGTGTTTGTACTTCTGATGGTAAGGCTTTAACTGCTTTATCTGCTGTTGTTTTTATTGTATCTGCATTTTCTTTTGAGACAGTTAAATCTTGATGTTCTTGAGCTTTAATTAAGTTATCTGCATTGGCTTGTTGTAATTGTGTTTGTGCTGCTTGGTCTGCGGTTTCTGCTTTCTTAACTAAATCTTCTGCGTTTTTCAATGCTGCATCTTGTTGTTCTTTTGCATCTTGATCATCTGTTTTACCATTACTATTTGTGTCATTAACAGCAGGAACTGTAATTCCTTTTAATGCTTCAAGTTGTGTCGGCAAATCACCACGATATTTCTCTTCAATCTGGTTGATTTTATCGCTAGCTGCTTGTTTCTTCGTTGTAAAATCTTGTTGTAAGTTTTCTAAGTTGTCGTGCTCTTGTTGATTGATGGCTTTATCAGCTTCAGCTTTAGTTAATTCTTCGTTTGCTTTTTGATCTGCTGCTTTAACTGCGGCTAATAAATCTTTAGCTTCTGCGATTAATGCGTCTTGTTCGTCTGGAATGTTGTTGTTGTCAGTATCATTAATAGATGGAATTTCAATACCGTTCAATGCATCAAGTTCGTCTAATAAAGGAGCTTGCATGTTTTCTGGAAGTGCTTCTACTAAATCTCTTGCAGTTGAATTTGCTTCGTCAGCCTGATTTTCTACAACATATAATCCTTCTAATTCTTTGAGTGAAATAACATCATCTTGGTTTACTTCAGCTAATTTAGCTTGTGCTGCTTTATCAGCAAGTTTTGCTTTCTCAATTGCCGCTTTCGCTTCTGCTAAGCTTTGGTCTGTTTCGGCACGATCAGCAGTATCCGGTTTTCCATTATTATCAGTATCGTTAACAACCGGAACTTCAATTCCTTTTAACGCATTGATTTGTTGTAATAGTTTATCGTTATATTTCTTATCAACTGCATTAGCTTTTTCTGTTGCTGCTTGTTTTTGAGTTTCAAAGTCTTTTTGAAGTTCTGTTAATTTCGCATTTTCTTCTTGATTGATAGCCTGGTTTTCTTGTGCTGTTGCTAATTCGGAAACTGCTTTTTTCTCAGCATCTTCTGCTGATTTAATCGCTGCTTCTGCCAACTTGATTAACTCATCTTGGGTGTCTGGAATATCATTCTCATTTTTATCATTAACTTCTGGTACAACAATCCCTTTTAAAAGATTCAATCTGTCTAAGAATGATTGTTGTTGCTCCAGAGGTAATGTTTTAACTGCTGCCTCTGCTGTTGATTTTGTTGATGTTGCAAGTTCTTTTGCAGCGGTTAATTCTGTATGCTCTTGCGGCTTAATTAGACTGTCTTCATTTGCGTTTTGTAATTGTGATTGTGCTGTTTGGTCTGCAACTTCTGCTTTCTTCACTAAGTCTTCAACATTATCTAAAGCTGCTATGAGTTGTTCCTTTTCATCTTGTTCGTCTGGTTTACCATTGTTGTTCTTGTCGTTTGCTACAGGAACTGTAATACCCACAAGCTTATTCAATTTTTCAATTAATGGAGATTGATGTTTCTCATTAACTTCTTTTATCTTTGCTTCTGCTGCTTTTTTCTTAGTTTCAAATTCTTTTTGAAGTGCTGATAAATTATCATGTTCGGTTGGAGAAATCGCATTGTTTTCATTTGCTGTTTCTAATGTTGCTTTCGCTTTGCTTTCAGCCTCTTGTGCTTCTTTTAACAATTGCTCAGCCTCTGCTATCAACTTGTCTTGATCATCAGAAATTGAATTGTTATTTTCATCATTTACTTTTGGTAATTCAATCTCAGTTAATTGATCTAGTTCTTGTTGTAATGTTGCTTTTAAACGTTCCGGCAATTGATTCACTTTTATTTGCGCTTCATTTTTTCTAGATGTTGCTGTTTGAATTTCATTTTGCAAACCGTCCATTTCATTTTTGCTTACAAGTTGGTCGGCAGCGATTGTTTGAGCTGTTGCTTTTGCTTGGGCATGCGCTTTTTTAGCTTCTTCAATCGAAGCGGTTGCTTCTGCCATAATTTGCTTATCAATTTCTTTTTTAAGTTCATCAGAGAGTTTTAATGCAACGGTTTGATAATCTGTTGTTAGGTTTTCAATGTGCTTTGTTCCATTATCAAATGACCACTTCACTGGAACGTTTAATGCATTTCCATCGTAATATTCTTTTAATCGTGTCCATTTTTCTGAACTTGTGCTGATATCTTCAGTTGTTAAGTTATGTTTCAAAGTGATTGAAGGCGTATAAGTTTTATCATAGAAAGCTGCTTGTGATAAAGCATTGTTGCTGTTAGTTAGTATCACTTTGTTTGTATTATTTTGAGTGGCAGCAAAGTAATTTGTATTAGGTTGAACATTTGCAACGATGTCTTGTGGAAACTCTGCTGTCATTTCAATTTTGCTTGGTAAAGTCGCTGTTTGATGTACTTCTCTTGTTGGAATATACTGGGTGATTGTTACTTTCGCATCATCATTTCCAGTTGGATTAACGACTTGAACTGTATAAGGTTGTACTGGTACTAGTAAGATACCTTTTACATGAAACGCTGTACCTGATGCATTTCTTCCAGTCATACTATAAGTCAATTCACTCTTATCTTTGAAAGTGGCAGTTACTCTATTTGGATAATCTTCAACAGCCCCTCTTGGGTGTTCACCTGTCGAAATAATGACTTTATTATCTTTTAACTCTAAATTAGCTGTAGCCTCTGAAAGAGTGTTACTACTAATATACAGTTCGTTAATTTCATTTCGGTTAAAAGTGACGGACTTTCTAACATCTACTTCTTTATTTCGATCATAATCATCAAGATCATAAATATTTAATAACCCGCTTACAGGATGAAGTTTATCATTGAGAGTCTTTAGCTCTTCTATTACAGAAGTAATAGACGTACCGTTAGTAACCTTATTATAAAAACCGTCTAGTTTTGTCTTATCGATATTAGACATGAATTTAATGTTAGCTGTTGCACCACCACCATCTTGAGAAGTCATAGACAACATGTCTCGACCTGAAGTGAAGAAATATCTTTTATTAGTTGGAAATTTTTTAGATGGTGGATCCATTTTGACATGTACCAAGGCATCTACTTTATGACCGTTCGCTGTACCTACATTATTGATATATACATAGGCTTCTGGTTGATTATCATCGAGCGTAATGTAATCACCAAAGTAGGCGTGAATGCCACCACCATTTGTAGTTGTAGTTTTTTTACTTGTCATTGTTTCTTTGTTCGTTAGGAAAGAATAAGATTTACTGTCATGATCTTTAAATTTAGGTGAAAAATCAATATAATCTGGTGCAACTGTTTGTCCTGGATTCGCTACTTTCTTCACTAAATTACTGCCATTATAATCAATGATTTTTCCCTTGTACGTTTCATTATTGACTGGTGCTTCAACTTGTTCAACTGGTGGTTCTGTGTCTAATGAACGCTTTGCGCGTGTATGAATCGTTGGTGTTGATTCTGATGTTGGGTCAATCGTTGGTGTTGATTCTGGAGTTGTGTCTTTTGCTGTTGGATTTGTTTCTTCTGGTTGTGGTGCTTGTTCTATAGTTGTCGGTGCTTCTGATGTTGTTTGGTTTAATTCTGGATTATGAGGTGCAGTATTTTCAGAGGCAGGAGCTTCTGTTGTTACAGGTGGTGTAACGACTGCTGTTGTTTTTGTCTCTTGGGTTGGTTGAGACGTTGTGTCTGAGTTAGGATTTGGTGATTCAGACTGAGTTTGAGTGGTGTCTGTACTAGATGTTTGTTCTTCTGCTGCTTGGGCGTCATGACTGAGGCCAAACATGAGTGTTGCTCCTACAAGGATAGAAGCGGTTCCTACCGTGAATTTACGGATAGAGTACTTGTTTTGCTTATTAGGCAAAAAATCAAGTCTACGATTGGGTTGTTTCATTGTTGTTCCTCCGATGTGTCTGTGTCTATATGCTGAGTGTTCTTTTCTAAAAATCATTTGCTTACATCCTCTTTTTAAGAGAACAAAATTTATATTAACTGATTTTTTTCGAAAATAAATAGACATCAAAGGAATAGTAAAAAAAGTGCATGTCAAAAGTAAAAAAAGTGCAAGCGATGAATATCCCTTAAATTTTTAGTTGTTTACTGTTTCTAAATAGGACAAAGCTTCTCTATAAATCAATTCAGATATCATATTTTCTGCCCGTTTATAATATTGAGCTTGGTTGATAAATTCTTTGGGACTCATGTGAAATTGGTTTTTAAAGTTTTTTAAATATGTACGATAACTCGCAAAATTATATTCTTTCCATAACTCGTTTTCATTACCGCGGATGAGTAATTCTTCAGCTAATTTATAAAGCTTGAGTCGTCTTACATATTCATTAAAACCTATCTGCATCTCCTCTTTGAACTTTCTCGAAAGAAAACTACTGTTTACATAAAGTACTTGCGCGACATCGCTTAACTTTAATGGTGCTTTAAAATTATGATTAACGTGTGAAACAGCTTTTAACACATTCTCATTTGTAGTGAAATTAAAAACATAGCTTTCACTTTCGCTGTAGTATATATGCAAATAATTAATGAGTTTAATGATATTGATATCAGCCATAAATAAATCTTCTTCATACATAAAACGAATATAGTTCATAAACGCTTTTTTCATACTAAGCTGTGTTTGGTCTGTTTTAGTGATGTTACGCGCATTTCTTAAATAATATTTATTGAAGTGTACTTTATTGATAGAGAGGCAAACAATACTGCCATCGATACTTTGGATCTGTGAGTATTTCATTTCTGGGGTTGTGACAAATATATCGCCAGTTCCATATTCTAATTCGATCTCATCAATAGTTACTTTAGCCAAACCACTTATCACAAAGTACACAGTAATATATTGGTTGTCGTGCATTAAGTCAAAATTACATACGGACGAAGTAAAAATATTGTAGGTATAGTCCATCATTGATTCTCCTATCAAGTATAAAATTAAGAAAAAGGTGTCTAAAAAATGAATTAAAAAGTGATAGTTAGAAGTGAATTAAAAGTGTCAAAACAAACTAGAAAATGTTTGTGTTAGGAATTAAAAAGGGGCTCTTATGAGAGTTAACTTTGTTTATCATAGCTTATTAATCGTAAAAGTTGAATACTTTTTTCTAAATTCAATTGTACTAAATTACAAAATCGGGGATTTCCCTATATGCATAAAAAAGACCGTACCCAATAAAGTGTACGGTCTAAAAACTACTTATGATTTAGTTTTATTTATTGTCATCGTGATTACGACGTCTTCTGAATAACAAGATTGAACCTAGGGCTGCGAATAATCCGCCAAATAATACGCCGCTATTAACAGTGTCTTTACCTGTATCTGGTAAAGCTTTAGCAGTTGATTTTGCTTTTGATTTGTCAGCTGTTTTATTTGAAGATTCATCTTTCACTGTTGATACTCCAACTTTAGAAGATTTATTGTTTCCATCAGTTGTGTTCGTATCAATTGTGTTTGTTCCACCAGATTCTGGTGTATTAATTTTTTCTTTATTCGGAGCAGGTACAACTTCTTTGTCGCCTACTACGATTGCAGTTGATGATTTAGAAATATTAACTGCTTTATCAGTAGCAACTACAGTTACTTTATCTCCATCTTTCAACATTACATTAGAAGGAACATCCACTGACCATGTGCCATCTTGTCCAACTTTGACTGTAACTACTGTGCCATTAGGGAACGTTACAGTAACTGTTGTACCTGGTTCAGCAGTACCTGTGACTACTTTATCTCCAGCATGAATTACATTAACAACTGGTGCTTCTGGTGCAACTGTATCTTTAACTGGTGTTACTGTTTCTTTTGAAACATTGCCTGCTTCATCAGTAATTACTGCTTTCACATTGTCTCCATCTTTCAATGTTACAGCTTCAGGAACATCTACTTTCCAATTACCATCTTTATCTACTTTAGTTGTTACAGTAGATCCGTCTGGGAATGCCACTGTTACAGTTGAACCTGGTTCTTTGCCAGTTCCTGTGACAGTTCTGTCTCCTGCTTCAATTGGGTTCACAACTGGTGCTTCTGGTGCAATTGAATCATGTACTGTGACATCAACAGTAACATTTTCTGTTGAACCATCTGGATATGTCACTTTAACTATAACTGTAACAACATCTCCTTCAGCAGCATCTTCTGGTACTGTAACTGTAATTTTACCAGTATCAGGATTTACTGTAACTGTCCAATCTTTATCTATTCCTGATTCACTCGGAATTTCAAAGCGTGTGCCAGTTGGAACATCATCTTTGACTTGAGGAATTTCAATAGACTCTCCAGGGTTCACTTGGACATCGTTATATCCAGGATTGTATACATCAGCATCTGGTTGCGGATGAACAGTGATTGTGACATTTATATGGTCAGTTGTGCCATCTGGATAAGTGACTGTTACTGGGACATCATACACACCTGGAATTGAACCACTTGGGATTAATGTTGGATTATCCACTGTAACTTTATATGGTTTTTCAGTATCAGGGTAACCTGGAACAGTTACTTTACCTACAATTTCATCAATCGTTGTATGACTGCCATACGGTTTTTCAATTGGTTGAGTTGTCGGTTCATACGTATCTGAATCTTTTGGACCAACGACTACTTTCACAATAATATGGTCAGTCGAACCATCTGGGTATGTCACTGTAACTGGAACATCGTATACACCTGATGTGTTTCCATTAGGTAATACAGATGGGTTATCTACCGTAACTTTATAAGGATTATCCACTTTTGAATAACCAGGTACGATTACTTTAGAAGTAACATCTTCAATTGTAGTTGGTGTACCATATGGTTTTTCAACTTTTCCAGCAACTGGTTCAAAGACATCTGAAGCTTTCGGACCTACTGTCACTTTCACAGATACGTGATCTTTTGTGCCGTCTGGATAAGTGACTGTTACTGGTACATCATACACACCTGAAATTGAACCACTTGGGATTAATGTTGGATTATCCACTGTAACTTTATATGGATTTTCAGTATCAGGGTAACCTGGAACAGTTACTTGGTTTGTGATTTCGTTTACAGTTGTTGGGTGATTATATGGTTTTTCAATATCTTTAGATACTGGTTCATATTTATCATTTTCTGGTTGTGGATTAACCGTTACTTTAACTGTTACGTGGTCAGTCGAACCATCTGGGTATGTCACTGTAACCGGAACATCATATACACCTGGTGTGTTTCCATTAGGTAATACAGATGGATTGTCTACAGTAACTTTATAAGGATTATCCACTTTAGAATAGCCTGGTACAGTTACTTTAGAAACAACATCTTCAATTGTAGTTGGTGTACCATATGGTTTTTCAACTTTTCCAGCTACTGGTTCAAAGACATCTGAATCTTTCGGACCTACTGTTACTTTCACAGATACATGATCTTTTGTACCGTCTGGATAAGTGACTGTTACTGGTACTTCATATTCACCTGGAACTTTACCATCAGGGATTAATGCTGGATTATCTACTGTTACTTTTGGTTGGTTACCTTCTGTTGGATAATCAGGTACAGTTACTTGATTTACGATTTCGTTTACAGTTGTTGGGTGATTATATGGTTTTTCAATATCTTTAGATACTGGTTCATATTTATCATTTTCTGGTTGTGGTGTTACAACAACTTTAACTGTTACATGATCTTTTGTGCCATCTGGATATGTCACCGTTACTGGTACTTCATATTCACCTGGAACTTTGCCGTCAGGGATTAATGCTGGGTTATCTACAGTAACTTTTGGTTGATTACCTGTTGTTGGGTAATCAGGGACAGTTACTTGGTTTACGATTTCGTTTACAGTTGTTGGTTGATTATATGGTTTTTCAATATCTTTAGACACTGGTTCATATTTAGCGTTTTCTGGTTGTGGTGTTACAACAATTTTAACTGTTACATGATCTTTTGTGCCGTCTGGATATGTCACCGTTACTGGTACTTCAAAGACTCCTGATGCGTTTCCACTAGGTACTGTTGTTGGGTCATCAATTGTAACAACAACTTTGCCACCATCTTTAGGGAAGTCTGGAACACTTACTTTTTCTTTAACTTCTTCTGGAGTAGTTGGTGTGCCATATGGTTTTGTGATTTCTCCCGCAGTCGGTTCATATTTATCGTTTTGTGGTTGCGGATTCACTGTAACTTTAACCGTTACGTAATCTTTTGTGCCGTCTGGATAAGTGACTGTCACTGGGACATCGAATGTGCCCGGTGTTTGACCATTAGGTACTTTTGTTGAATCGTCAACTGTTACTATCGGTGTTCCTTTGTCAGCTGGGAAGTTTGGTACTGTGACTTTGTCTTTGACTTCTTGTTCAGTTGTACCTTGACCAAATGGTTTTGTGATTGGTTGAGTCGTTGGTTCATAAGTATCGGAGTCTTTTGGACCGACCGTAACTTTTACATTCACTGTATCCGTTGTTTTATCTGGATAAGTCACTGTGACTGGAACTTCGAACTCGCCGCTTGTTTTACCGTCAGGTACTTTCGTTGTATCTACAGTAATAACTGGTTGATCTCCTTCTTTAGGGAAATCTGGAACACTTACTTTGCCTTTAACTTCTTCTGGAGTAGTTGGTGTGCCATATGGTTTTGTGATTTCTCCCGCAGTCGGTTCATATTTTTCATTTTGTGGTTGCGGAGTCACTGTGACTTTCACTACCACATGATCTTTCGTACCGTCTGGATATGTGACTGTCACTGGCACATCGAATTCACCTGGTGTTTGACCATTAGGTACTTTTGTTGGATCATCCACTGTGACCACTGGTGTACCTTTATCCGCTGGGAAGTTCGGTACTGTCACTTTATCTTTGACCTCTTGTTCAGTGGTGCCTAGGCCAAATGGTTTTTCAATCGGTTGGACTGTTGGTTCATAAGTGTCTGAATTTTTCGGTCCAACTGTTACTTTCACATTCACTGTATCCGTTGTTTTATCTGGATAAGTCACTGTGACTGGAACTTCGAACTCGCCGCTTGTTTTACCGTCAGGTACTTTCGTTGTATCTACAGTAATAACTGGTTGATCTCCTTCTTTAGGGAAATCTGGAACGCTTACTTTGCCTTTGACTTCATCTTCAGTAGTCGCGCTGCCATATGGTTTAGTGATTTCTCCTGCAGTCGGTTCATATTTATCATTTTGCGGTTGTGGAGTCACTGTAACTTTGACTGTTACATGATCTCTTGTACCGTCTGGATATGTCACCGTTACTGGCACATCGAATTCACCTGGTGTTTGACCGTTCGGAATTTTAGTTGGGTCATCCACTGTTACTACTGGTGTTCCTTTATCTGCTGGGAAGTTCGGTACTGTCACTTTGCCTTTCACTTCACCTTCAGTTGTACCTTGACCAAATGGTTTTTCAATCGGTTTCACTGTTGGTTCATAAGTGTCAGAATCTTTCGGCCCGACTGTTACTTTAACTTTCACAACATCCGTTGTTTTATCTGGATAAGTCACTGTGACTGGAACTTCGAATTCACCCGGTGTTTGACCATTAGGAATTTTCGTTGTGTCAACCGTTATTACTGGTTGGTCTTCTTCTTTAGGGAAGTCCGGAACGCTTACTTTACCTTTTACTTCGTCTTCAGTAGTTGGAGTTCCGTATGGTTTTACGATTTCTTCCGCAGTCGGTTCATATTTATCATTTTGCGGTTGTGGAGTCACTGTAACTTTGACTGTTACATGATCTCTTGTACCGTCTGGATATGTCACCGTTACTGGCACATCGAATTCACCTGGTGTTTGACCGTTCGGAATTTTAGTTGGGTCATCCACTGTTACTACTGGTGTTCCTTTATCTGCTGGGAAGTTCGGTACTGTCACTTTGCCTTTCACTTCACCTTCAGTTGTACCTTGACCAAATGGTTTTTCAATCGGTTTCACTGTTGGTTCATAAGTGTCAGAATCTTTCGGTCCGACTGTTACTTTAACTTTCACAACATCCGTTGTTTTATCTGGATAAGTCACTGTGACTGGAACTTCGAACTCGCCGCTTGTTTTACCGTCAGGTACTTTTGTTGTATCCACTGTGATTACAGGTTGGTCGCCCTCTTTAGGGAAATCCGGAACACTTACTTTACCTTTGACTTCATCTTCAGTAGTTGCTGTGCCATATGGTTTTGTGATTTCTCCCGCAGTCGGTTCATATTTATCATTTTGCGGTTGCGGATTAACTGTAACTTTCACTACCACATGGTCTTTTGTACCATCTGGATAAGTGACTGTGACTGGCACTTCAAACTCACCGCTTGTTTTACCGTCAGGTACTTTTGTTGTATCTACAGTAATAATTGGTTGGTCTTCTTCTTTAGGGAAGTCCGGAACGCTTACTTTACCTTTTACTTCGTCTTCAGTAGTTGGAGTTCCGTATGGTTTTACGATTTCTTCCGCAGTCGGTTCATATTTATCATTTTGCGGTTGTGGGGTCACTGTAACTTTGACTGTTACATGATCTTTTGTACCGTCTGGATATGTCACCGTTACTGGCACATCGAATTCACCTGGTGTTTGACCATTAGGTACTTTTGTTGAATCGTCAACTGTTACTACCGGTGTACCTTTATCCGCTGGGAAGTTCGGTACTGTCACTTTATCTTTGACCTCTTGTTCAGTTGTGCCTTGGCCGAACGGTTTTTCAATTGGTTTGACTGTTGGTTCATAAGTGTCTGAATCTTTTGGACCGACTGTAACTTTCACATTCACTGTATCTGTTGTTTTATCTGGATAAGTCACTGTAACCGGTACTTCGAACTCGCCGCTAGTTTGACCGTCAGGAATTTTTGTTTCATCTACTGTCACTGTGAATGGTTGGCCGTTTTCTGGATATCCTGGGACAGTCACTTTTTCTTTTACTTCATCAAGTGTTGTTGTTTCACCATAATGTTTAGTTACCTCTCCTGCTTTAGGATCGTATTTTACATTTTCTGGTTGGTCTCCTACAGTCACTTTAACTACCACGTGGTCTTTTGTACCGTCTGGATAAGTAACTGTCACTGGAACATCAAATACGCCATGAGTGTTTCCATCAGGCAATTTCGTTGGATCATCTACTGTTACTACCGGTGTTCCTTTATCTGCTGGGAAGTTTGGTACTGTAACTTTATCTTTCACTTCTTGTTCTGTTGTGCCTTGACCGTATGGTTTTGTGATATTTTCAAATTTCGGTTCATACGTATCTGAATCTTTTGGTCCAACAGTAACTTTCACATTCACTGTATCTGTTGTTTTATCTGGATAAGTCACTGTGACTGGAACTTCGAACTTACCGCTTGTTTTACCGTCAGGTACTTTTGTTGTATCTACAGTAATAATTGGTTGGTCACCCTCTTGAGGGAAACCTGGAACACTTACTTTGCCTTTGACTTCTTCTTCAGTAGTTGCGCTACCGTATGGTTTTGTGATTTCTCCCGCAGTCGGTTCGTATATATCTTTTTGTGGTTGTTCTCCTACAGTAACTTTAACTGTTACTTTGTCTGTTGTTTTGTCTGGGTATGTCACTGTGACCGGAACATCAAATACGCCATGAGTATTTCCATCAGGCAATTTCGTTGGATCATCCACTGTCACTACTGGTGTACCTTTATCTACTGGGAAGTTAGGTACTGTCACTTTATCTTTCACTTCTTGTTCTGTTGTGCCTTGACCGTATGGTTTAGTGATTGATTGTGTTACCGGTTCATAAGTGTCTGAATCTTTTGGTCCTACTGTTACTTTCACATTAACTGTGTCTGTTGTTTTATCCGGATATGTGACTGTCGCTGGAACTTCGAATTCACCTGGTGTTTGACCGTCAGGTATTTTAGTTGTGTCAACCGTAATAACTGGTTGGTCTCCTTCTTTAGGGAAATCTGGAACGCTTACTTTACCTTTTACTTCGTCTTCAGTAGTTGGAGTTCCGTACGGTTTTACGATTTCTCCCGCAGTCGGTTCATATATATCTTTTTGCGGTTGATCGCCTACAGTGACTTTAACTGTTACTTTATCTGTTGTTTTATCCGGATAAGTAACAGTAACTGGGACATCGAATACTCCGTGAGTATTTCCATCAGGCAATTTCGTTGGATCATCTACTGTTACTACTGGTGTACCTTTATCCACCGGGAAGTTTGGTACTGTAACTTTATCTTTCACTTCTTGTTCTGTTGTGCCCTGACCGTATGATTTTGTGATTGGTTGAACTGTTGGTTCATAAGTGTCTGAATCTTTTGGTCCAACAGTAACTTTTACATTCACTGTATCTGTTGTTTTATCTGGATAAGTCACTGTGACTGGGACTTCGAACTCACCGCTTGTTTGACCATTAGGAATTTTCGTTGTGTCAACCGTTATTACTGGTTGGTTTCCTTCTTTAGGGAAGTCCGGAACGCTTACTTTACCTTTTACTTCGTCTTCAGTAGTTGGAGTTCCGTATGGTTTTGTGATTTCTCCTGTTGTCGGTTCATATATATCTTTTTGCGGTTGATCCCCTACGGTCACTTTAACTGTTACTTTGTCTGTTGTTTTATCTGGATAAGTGACTGTCACAGGGACATCGAATACTCCGTGAGTATTTCCATCAGGCAATTTCGTTGGATCATCTACTGTTACTACTGGTGTACCTTTATCCGCCGGGAAGTTTGGTACTGTGACTTTGTCTTTCACTTCTTGTTCTGTTGTGCCTTGACCAAATGGTTTTGTGATTGGTTGTGTTGTTGGTTCATACGTATCTGAATCTTTCGGTCCAGTTGTAACTTTTACATTGACAATATCTGTTGTTTTATCTGGATATGTCACTGTGACTGGAACTTCTACTTCTCCTGGCGTTTGACCATCTGGAATTTTTGTTTCATCTATTGTCACTGTATATGGTTGACCATTTTCTGGGTAACCTGGAACAGTCACTTTTGATTTCACTTCATCTGGTGTTGCTTTTTCACCAAAGTGTTTAACGATTTCTCCGGCTTTAGGATCATATTTCACGTTATCCGGTTGTTCGCCGACTGTAACTTTAACTGTGACTTTATCAGTTGTTTTATCTGGGTAAGTGACTGTTACAGGAACATCAAATACGCCAGGTGTTTGACCATTTGGTACTTTTGTTTCGTCATCGATAGTAATAACTGGTTGAGTACCTTCTTTAGGTAAGTTTGGAATTGTAACATTTCCTTTAACTTCATCCGCTGTAGTCGGTGTACCAAAAGGTTTTACTATTGGTTGTGTTATAGGTTCATACGTAACTGAATCTTTTGGTCCAACTGTTACTTTAACTTTCACAACGTCTGTTGTTTTGTCTGGATATGTGACTGTAACTGGAACTTCAAATTCACCACTTGTTTGACCATCAGGCACTTTACTTGTGTCCACAGTAATAACTGGTTGATCGCCTTCTTTAGGGAAGTCCGGAACACTTACTTTTCCTTTTATTTCTTCTTCAGTTGTAGGTGTACCGTATGGTTTTTTAATCTCTCCTGTAGTCGGTTCATACGTGTCTGAATCTTTTGGTCCTGTTGTCACTTTCACGTTAACAATATCTGTTGTTTTATCCGGATAAGTTACTGTGGCTGGAACTTCTACTTCTCCCGGTGTTTGACCGTCTGGAATTTTTGCTTCATCTACTGTCACTGTATATGGTTGACTGTTTTCTGGATATCCTGGAACAGTCACTTTTGATTTCACTTCATCCGGTGTAGCTTTTTCACCAAAGTGTTTAGTGATTTCTCCTGCTTTAGGATCATATTTCACATTATCCGGTTGTTCACCGACTGTTACTTTCACTGTGACTTTGTCTGTTGTTTTGTCTGGGTAAGTGACGGTTACAGGTACATCAAATACGCCAGATGTTTGACCGTTCGGAATCTTAGTTGAATCATCCACTGTTACCACTGGTGTACCTTTATCCGTTGGGAAATCTGGGACTGTTACTTTGTCTTTCACTTCTTGTTCAGTTGTATTTTGACCAAATGGTTTTGTGATATTTTCAAATTTCGGTTCATAAGTGTCTGAGTTTTTCGGACCTACAGTGACTTTCACATTAACTGTATCTGTTGTTTTATCCGGATAAGTCACGGTTACTGGGACTTCGAATTCTCCACTTGTTTTGCCGTCAGGGACTTTCGTTGTATCAACACTAATAACTGGTTGGTCGCCTTCTTTAGGGAAGTTTGGAATACTTACTTTATCTTTGACTTCATTTTCAGTAGTCGGTGTACCATATGGTTTTGTGATTTCTCCTGCTGTTGGTTCGTATTTATCATTTTGCGGTTGGTCTCCTACTGTTACTGGAACTTTCACATGATCTTTTGTTCCGTCTGGATATGTGACTGTTACAGGGATATCTACTGTTCCTGGTGTTTGACCGTTTGGTATTTGTGCCGGATTATCGACTTTGACTGTCGGTGTACCTTTATCCGTTGGAAAATCTGGGACTGTTACTTTGTCTTTAACCTCTTGTTCTGTTGTGTTTTGACCAAATGGTTTTTTAATTGGTTGAATTGTTGGTTCATAAGTGTCTGAATCTTTCGGTCCTACGGTTACTTTCACATTCACTGTGTCTGTTGTTTTATCTGGATATGTCACTGTGACAGGGACTTGAGTTTCTCCACTAACTTGTCCATTTGGCAATTTATTTGTATCAACTGTGATTACAGGTTGAGTGCCTTCTTTAGGGAAGTTAGGTACATTTACTTTGCCTTTGACTTCTTCCACAGTAGTTGGAGTTCCATATGGTTTCGTAATTTCTCCTGTTGTTGGTTGATAAGTTTCAGAATTTTTTGGTCCGACTGTTACTTTCACATTTACTGTGTCTGTTGTTTTATCTGGATATGTCACTGTGACTGGGACTTGGAACACGCCACTTGTTTGACCATTTGGTAATTTTGTTGGATCCGTTATCGTTACTACAGGTGTGCCTTTTTCTTTAGGAAATTCTGGAACACTTACTTTTTCTTGAACTTCTTCCGCAGTAGTTGGTGTACCGTATGGTTTTGTGATTTCTCCTACTGTAGGTTCATATTTGTCTCTTTGTGGTTGTTCTCCTACAGTTACTGGAACTTTCACATGATCTTTTGTACCGTCCGGATAAGTCACTGTGACTGGGACTTCTACCGTTCCTGGTGTTTGACCATTTGGAATTTGTGCCGGATTATCGACTTTGATTGTCGGTGTACCTTTGTCTTTAGGGAAGTCTGGTACTGTGACTTTATCTTTCACTTCTTGTTCTGTTGTACCTTGACCATATGGTTTTGTGATTGAACCTGTTGTTGGTTGGTACGTATCTGAGTCTTTCGGTCCGACTGTCACTTTCACATTCACTGTATCTGTTGTTTTATCTGGATATGTTACTGTGACTGGGACTTGGAACTCACCGCTTGTTTGACCGTTTGGCAACTTGCTTGTATCAACTGTGATTGTTGGTGTGCCTTTTTCTTTAGGGAAATTCGGCACTGCGACTTTATCTTTTACTTCTTGTTCTGTTGTACCTTGACCATATGGTTTTGTGATTGAACCTGTTGTTGGTTGGTACGTATCTGAGTCTTTCGGTCCGACTGTCACTTTCACATTCACTGTATCTGTTGTTTTGTCAGGATAAGTCACTGTAACTGGGACTTGGAACTCACCGCTTGTTTGACCGTTTGGTAAGTTGTTTGTATCAACAGTGATTGTTGGTGTGCCTTTGTCTTTAGGGAAATTCGGCACTGCGACTTTATCTTTTACTTCTTGTTCAGTTGTTGCTTGACCGTATGGTTTTGTGATTGAACCTGTTGTTGGTTGGTACGTATCTGAGTCTTTCGGTCCGACTGTCACTTTCACATTCACTGTATCTGTTGTTTTATCTGGATATGTTACTGTGACTGGGACTTGGAACACGCCACTTGTTTGACCGTTTGGTAAATTGTTTGTATCAACAGTAATGACTGGTTGTGCACCTGTTTTAGGGAAGTTTGGAACACTTACTTTTCCTGTTACATCATTTGATGTTGTTGGTGTACCATATGGTTTTGTAATTTCTCCTGCTGTTGGTTGATATTTATCATTATCAGGTTGAACTCCTACTGTCACTTTGACATTCACTGTGTCCGTTGTTTTGTCAGGATAAGTCACTGTAACGGGAACTTGGAACTCACCGCTTGTTTGACCATTTGGCAACTTGCTTGTATCAACTGTGATTGTTGGTGTGCCTTTGTCTTTAGGGAAATTCGGTACTGCGACTTTATCTTTTACTTCTTGTTCTGTTGTTGCTTGACCGTATGGTTTTGTAATTTCTCCTGTAGTTGGTTGGTACGTATCTGAATCTTTTGGTCCTGTAATAACAGGTACATTTACTACTTCACTTGTACCATCTGGATATTGTACAGTCACTGGTACATTTACTGTTCCTGGTGTTTGACCATCTGGAATTGTTGAAGTATCTACTGTATAAGTCGGTTGATTACCATTTCCTGGGAAATTAGGTACAGAAACTTTTGATTTCACTTCATTTTCATCTGTTTTTTGACCAAATGGTTTATGGATTGCTTCAGTTGCCGGTTGATATTTATCGTTATCAGGTTGTACTTTTGTAGTAACCGGAACTTCAATAACTTCTGAAGAATTATCAGGATAATGTACAGTCACCGGTACATTCACTGTACCTGGTGTTTGGCCATCTGGAATTGTTGTTTCATCCACTGTATAAGTTGGTTGATTACCTCCAGCTGGGAAGTCTGGTACAGATACTTTTCCTGTGATTTCACCAGGTGTTGCTTTATGACCGAAGTCTTTTTCAACTGAACCTGCAGTTGGCGTATATTTGTCTTTATCAGATTGTGCTTTTGTAACTACTGGTACATTAACGTGCGCAACAGAACCATCTGGATACGTAACAGTAACAGGTACTAGAACTTTACCAGGCGTATTTCCATCAGGTAATTTATCAGGATGATCTATTGTTATTGTAGGTTTTTTAAGATGAGCCGGATATTTAGGGAATGTGACATGACTCATAACATCTTCTTCAGTTGCTGGTTGTCCGAATTCTTTAGTAACTGTTTGCGCTTTTGGTGGATATTTATTAGCTTCTGTTATATGAACAATTACAGATGAACCAGCGATATCGTTACCACCAGAAACAAGTACTGCAGTATAAATATCACCTTCCTGAGCCTCTTTAGGAATCGTAAATCCACTTACTTGTTCTCCTCGTTTTGGCGTTGTAAAGTCCGGAGCTCTATGCACTGTTTGTCCGCTAGGATCTCTCCATTCGATGTGTGTAGGCATTGGTGGTACATCACCATTAGGCAATTTAACATTAACACGACTGCCTGGTGCTGCTGGGTTGTCTGTCGCATTATACGGTACAGTATGAAGATCAATGGTATCCGATGGACTCAATACTACCGCAAAGTTCACATTCGCCCATTGTTGAACCCCTGAATAAGGTGCTGAAATTGGTACGAAAGAGATATTTTGGTTCGCTTTTCTAAATTCTGGTGAGGTAAATCCTGAATACGTTTGGACGAGTTTACCTTTAGTATTTAGCACAAAACCATAAATATGATCTACATCCAAAGTACCATTAGGGAATTTAGCTGCGTAAACCCCATTTCCATCAACCACTGAAACAACAGTAGCTGAAATATATTCTGGATGCGCAGTTAATAATCTTTTCGCAGCTGCAGCACGTTCATGTACAGGTACACGTTGTACTTCATTTCTATAAGCTGCTGCACCTTGTGAAGTTAATGAACTTAATACAACTTTATAACCCGCTGCGACTCTATCTCCTAAATTTGGGTTATAGTTAGGACCAGTTGCTGAGTTGGCTCTATCTCCACCTGAGCTTTCTATCCAAACTTTACCACGAACGACATTATAACCATCAACAGCTAATAGTTCTGGATAACTATGGTTACCTTCGCTTGTAATCCATTGATTTTTAGGTTTCGTCATATAATTACCGACTGGCACTTCAGCCATAAAAATACCTGTACGGCCAATGTTTTTACCTACTACTGGAGTTTGCCCCATATTGTTATCAGTAAATGTGTCTACAAATACACCTGGATAGAATCCACCAGCTTGTCGTAACATTGTCGCTTTGTTGCCATTAGGTAATGTAAAATCTGGAATAGCAAAACGATATTTTTGTCCTTTAAAAGCTTTATATACATGGTGTTTACCTGTCGCATCTGTCCAACCTTGTCTTAAGTCAAAGGCAAAGGCACCTGGACCATCTTGTGCACTGTCATCACGATTTTTATTATGTGTATATGCACGATAAATTGGTGAAATTGATCCATCTTTGTCCATCCATTGTAAATAAACCGGTGTATTGACAGGTACAGGTGCTAAACCATTTGTACCTACAGATGGGATACCTTGGTCCGCCATCCAAGCACGACCGGAAATTAAGTTAGTTTTACTTAATTCATCTGAACCTGAACGAACATAACCGTTTTTAATCGCATCTGCATCAATAATTATCGGTTCTATTGGAAGCGTTACCGCATATTTTACAAAGTCTGGATTATCTGCCACTTGTTCTGCCTCTGTAGTCAAATCTTAACGTACAGCAGGTTTATACCAAGTTTCATATTCATGGGACAATTGATAAAGTAAAGCTTGTTGAATTTCTTCGGGTGTGGCTTGACTGTCTAAATTCAATTCTTGAATTAAAGTCTTCGCTTCTTCTATAGAGACGCCTGAAGATTGTGCATAAAATTCAGCAGCTGTATTCAAATCTTGAACTTGTTGAATGTCTAAAATAGATTGAGGTACTTCTACTTTAGGTGTTTCAGCTACTTTTTGAACTGTTGTGTTTGTCTCAAACGGAGCTGTTTCTGTTGAAACTTCTTGTGATTTTGGAGCTGCAGTCGCTTCTTTTTCGACTGTTGGAGCTACAACTTCTTGATGATCAGAAGTTGCTTTTTCTGTGGAATCATTACTAACTTTTGTTGGTAGTGATTCAACTTCAGTTTTCGGTACTTCTTTAGTTTCATCTGGTGTTGTTATTTCAGATGATGTAGTTACTGCAGTTTCATTAACAACTGCATCTGCATGATTCACTTCAACATTAGTGTCTTTGTCTGGTGTTGTTGCGTTAATTGTAGATGTGGTTGATGTTTCAGCTGCTTTCGCATCTTGTGTATTCACCCCGAATAATAAGATAGCTCCTACTAGAATAGAAGCAGTACCTACAGTGAATTTACGAATAGAATATTTGTTTTTTCTATCCGGTTGGAAAGATGCTTTGTTCTTAGATGTGTGTTCGTCTTTCAACCTAGACACTCCTTAATTTTAATTTAGGCATGCAAAATAATAACAAGAATAATCCCTTTCACCCCTTCTTGCTCTCTTTGAAAATTACAGATTCGTATTCTTCTTATCACCATACATAGCACCAAATAAATTATAACACTTATCTAATTGTACGTAACAATTTTTTGGTTCGTTTTCCTTATGTTATTTTATAAAAAAAAGTTATAATTTCACCCAAACTAGTTAACGCATATCTAAATTTAGTTATCTCTCAGAAAGAGAATTAAATATGCTTTTCTATGAATTTTAGACATACAAATAACGTTACAATATAAAAAAAGAATGGATTGCTCCATTCCCAATGTGTTTTACTATTATAGTTTCCTTAGAGTTATTTAATTCTCTTCATTTTCTTGTTCTTGATCAACCCATTCTAACATCAAGTCAAAGTGTCTGCCTTCAGGTTCAATGTTATCCATATGAGCTAAACTTGAAAATGCATATAAATCAATCGTGTTTTCAGTATTTTTTGTCACATAATCAATCGTTGTATCAATCTCTACTTGTGTATCATCAAAACCATGAATGATTAATGTTTTAGTATTCAATGGCAAACGTGAAATGGGTGATGCCGCATATAATATATCTTCTGAAACATCACCAAAATATTCTTCTGCTGCGTTTCGTCCTAATTCTTTTGCTTTTGTATATGGTACATCAGTAACAGGTGATAATGCGACAATTCTATCCGCTTCATCTTCATTATTCAATACGAGTTGTCCACCCACTGAATGTCCTATAAGAATCAATGATTGACCTTCACCTACAAATTCAGAATTCCTAAATGTTTGAACTGCTTTTTTAACGTCCTCTTCTGGTGTAGGCCATTTATGTTCTCCACGACGATATTCAACATTTGCGACATTGTAGCCTTTATTTGTTAAAACTTCAATCATTTTATCATTTAAAGAACGATCAAATTTTTGGCGCCAATAACCACCATGAACTAACACAATCCATTTATCAGCATGTTCTCCATTTTTATCATTTGATGCATAAACATCAATTAATTGTTCTTCATGGTCTCCATAATATAATACTTCCATCGATAATCACTCCTAAGTGAATGTGATTTTCTAGCACTAACTCTTTACCCCCTTTTGTCAGTACCCACACTTTGCCGGCTGATAATACATACAAGTTGATGAAGTCTGCATTCGTCACATAAAATTAGCCGACAAACCTAGAAGATTTGCCGGCCATTTAAATGATAGCTGTGTTATTATTTTAAGCTGTCTTGAATTTTTTTGATTTCATCTTGTTTTAAATCAACCACGATTTCGCCATCTTTAACTTCTTCTTTTAAAGCTTTTTGAGCTTCTTTAGAATGATAAAGTGCCGCAACTTTTTTCAATGTTTTATCGTCTTTGTCTTTAGAGTTTAC
Source organism: Staphylococcus sp. CWZ226 (assembly GCF_018986355.1). Classification (NCBI taxonomy): domain Bacteria; kingdom Bacillati; phylum Bacillota; class Bacilli; order Caryophanales; family Staphylococcaceae; genus Staphylococcus; species Staphylococcus sp. CWZ226. The sequence continues at coordinate 225,326 of NZ_JAHMSB010000003.1, forward strand.
TGCAATAATGTTGATGTATGGTTGTGATGCTTTTGTATCATCTTTTTCTAAGTAGATTGGATCTTTCTTCGCATCTAAACCTGCTTTAGTTGCTACGCCGTTGTTGATAACTGAAATATCTACATCGTCTAATGCACGTGCTGTTTGTTGTGCATCTACTGCTTTGATATCTAAATTCTTTTTGTTTTCTTCGATATCTTTAATGCCGCCTTTTAAACCGAAGTCTTTAGAAAGTTTGATGTAACCTGCTTTTTCTAATAATTTTAATGCACGTGCTTGGTTAGAAACATCGTTTGGAATGATAACTTTCGCACCGTCTTTTAAGTCTTTAATGTCTTTAATCTTTTTAGAATAGATACCTAATGGCGCAAATACTGTCGTACGAATCGGTGTGATTTTTGTACCTTTATTCGCTTTTTCATATTGATCTAAGAATGCAAAGTGTTGGAATGCGTTCATTTCGATATCCCCATCGTTTAGCGCCTTGTTTGGTACATTGTAATCAGAGAATTGTTTAACTTTCACTGTAATACCATCTTTTTTCGCAAGTTCTGCAACTTTATCCCATACTTTTGTTTCGTTAGATGCTACACCGACTGTAACTGTTTTACTATCATCTTTCTTACCGCATGCAGCTAAAAGAACCACAAATGCGATTGCTAATACTAATAATTTCTTCATTCAATGACTTCCCCTTTACTTGTTTAATTTCTACGAATTTTCTTAGCCAAGACATTCCCTAAAGATTGAATCAGCTGAACCATAATAACTAAAATGACTACTGTAATCACAATGACGATTGTGTCGAAACGTTGATAACCATAAGCAAGTGCCAGGTCACCAATACCGCCTCCGCCGACAGCGCCGGCCATGGCAGTTGCTCCGATTAAACCGATAATTGCTGTTGTTAATGCTAAAATCAATGAACCTAATGCTTCAGGTAATAAGAAGTAACGGATGATTTGAAGCGGTGATGCACCCATCGCATTTGCTGCTTCAATCACACCTGAATTCACTTCTAATAATGAGTTTTCAACCAATCTCGCAATATAAGGTGCGACATAAACTGTTAACGGTACGATTGCAGCGGCTGTCCCAATTGATGTACCTACCACTAATTTTGTGAATGGCACAATCGCAATTAATAAAATAATGAAGGGTACCGAACGCAATACGTTGATGACAGGGTTGAGAATATGATAAATCACCACATTTTCCCATATACCATCTTTCTTAGTGACTACAAGTAGTACACCAAGCGGAATACCGATTAAAGAACCGATTACTAATGAAATAGAGACCATCAATAACGTTTGATATAACGCCTCCATTAATTGAGACGAATCTAATGTAGATCCAAGCATGTTATACGACCTCCTCAAATTCAATATGACTTTGTTTCATATAATCAAATGCACGTTGCTTACTTTCATTTGATCCTTTGATACGAAGTGTTAAATAACCGACTGAAGTATCTTGAATATCTGACATCGATGCATAAATAACATTCACATCTAAATTGAAGTCTTTAATTAATGTTTGAATCACTGACAACCCAATTTGTGAACCTTCTAGATAAACTTTGACGTCCACATAATCTGCGTCAGTTGGTAATTGATGAATCATCTTATCACTAATATCTGTACTGATAACTGTAGAAACGAAGCTTTTCGCAGTTTTCGTCTTAGGATGACTGAACACCTCTAATACACTGCCGATTTCGATGACACTGCCTTGCTCCATAACCGCAACTTTATCGCAGATTTGTTGAATCACGCCCATTTCATGGGTAATCAATAAAATGGTAACGTCAAATGTTCGATTGACCTTCTTCAACAATCGCAAGATTGAATCTGTTGTTGCTGGGTCTAAAGCACTTGTTGCTTCATCACATAACAAGATTTTAGGATCAGTAACCAAAGCTCTCGCAATCGCAACTCTTTGTTTTTGACCACCCGATAACTCATTAGGATACTGTGAACCTTTATCTCCTAGACCTACGAACTCAAGCATTTCGTCAACTTTCTCTTTTATGTATGACTTTTCCTTGCCTTCAAGGATGAGCGGCATCGCAACATTATTGAATACTGTCTTAGAATTTAATAAATTGAAATGCTGGAAAATCATGCCTATATTTTTCTTCACTTTACGCAATTCTTTTTTGCTGTATTGATTGATGTCATGACCATCCACAATAATGTTTCCTGATGTCACATTTTCAAGCTTATTGACTAATCGGATTAACGTACTTTTACCAGCACCGCTATACCCGATGACACCGAATATTTCTTGGCGTTCTACAGTAAAGCTGACATCTTTCAAAGCCTGAATTTCCGTTGAGCGTTTACGGAATGTTTTATTGACATCCTTGAACTCAATCATAGGTAAATCCCCCTTAATAATTTGAAATAAATGAATGTTAACTATTTTGAGATAACTCTATAAAAAGAAACTCCCGAGGACTAATGAAACAAGTCCTCGGGATACATATATCGGCTCGTCTCATCTTCACAGTGTTCTACTGTAGGAATTGGCACAGTAATTAATCTTCATAATTAATCCTGTTGCCGAGGCTTCGCAGGGCCTGTCCCTCCGCCTCTCTGGATAAGATAGTTTTATTCAATTCATTTATATTCCATATATTACAAAGTCTGACAGAAAAAGTCAACATTATTTTTCAGAAATTTAGATAAATTTATTCAATTCAAAAAATCTAAAATAAGAAAGCGATTACATTACTCGCAATAAAAAGAACCAGGCCGAAGCCCGGTTCTTACATACTTAGAACTTAATCTTATTCTTCTTCTTTACGACGTCTTGATCCAAGTACTGTTGTTGCACCTAAACCAGCCATAATTGCACCATAAACTAATGCTGCTGTATCGTCTGAACCTGTTTCAGGTAAAGCTTTAGCTGTTTGTTTAGGTTTTGTTGTTACTTTTGGTTGTGGTTGTTCTACATTATGATAAACCACTTTATGCGTAGTTTGTTTACCTACGAATTTATGACCATGATCATTATTTACATTAATGAATCCAGTATAACCATGAGTATCCGATGTTGGTGTACCATTGTTTCCACTTGGTGTAACTGTATCTGGTGTTGTATTTGGTACTGGTACCGTATTCGGTACTGGTACTGTATTTTGTACTGGTACTGTATTTGGCACCGGTACTGTATTCGGTACTGGTACTGTATTCGGTACTGGTACCGTATTTGGTACTGGTACCGGTGTCGGTGTTGGCACTGGTGTCGGTACTGGTGGTGTCACAGTATTGTGTTGTGCTGGAACCAATGGAATCATTGGAATTGTCACTTTTGGTGTGTCTGGTTTTCTGCAAGGTACGATAATTCTTGTATTATCTGCACATTGTAATATTACATTACCTTTCACATCATGATTATATCCAATAATCACAACCGCATTACCGTTCGCATCACAAGGAATATCAACACGTTGACCATCGCTAAAGATAATCACATTCGTATTATCATTATCAATGTAGTTATTGATGATATATATCGGTTGTGTTGGTTGAGCATCTCTGCCGTCACGTCCATCTCTGCCGTCACGTCCATCTCGACCATCTCTACCATCATTTCCTTTTTGAATAGTGATTCTTGATCCATCACTGAATTCAATTACTGTATTACCGTTTGGATCTTGGCTTGTACCTTTAACTGTAACTGAAATGCCGTCTTTACCTTTCGGTACTGTAATTGAATTACCATCGCTGAATGTCACTACTGTGTTACCATTCGGATCGATTGTTTGACCTGTCACTGTGATTGATTTACCGTCTACTCCGTCACGGCCATCTTTACCGCGTTGAACAGTTACTTTAGAGCCATCACTGAATTCAATTACTGTATTACCGTTTGGATCTTGGCTTGTACCTTTGACTGTAACCGAAGTTCCGTCTTTGCCTTTCGGTACTGTAATTGAGTTGCCGTCACTGAATGTCACTACTGTGTTACCATTCGGATCGATTGTTTGGCCTGTCACCGTGATTGATTTACCGTCTTTTCCGTCACGGCCATCTTTACCGCGTTGAACAGTTACTTTAGAGCCATCACTAAATTCAATCACTGTATTACCATCTGCATCTGGATGTGAATCTTTGACTGTAACTGAAGTGCCATCTTTACCTTTTGGTACTGTAATTGAATTATCGTCACTGAATGTCACTACTGTGTTGCCGTTCGGATCGATTGTTTGGCCTGTCACCGTGATTGATTTACCGTCTTTTCCGTCACGGCCATCTTTACCGCGTTGAACAGTTACTTTAGAGCCATCACTGAATTCGATTACTGTATTACCGTTTGGATCTTGGCTTGTACCTTTGACTGTAACTGAAATGCCGTCTTTGCCTTTCGGTACTGTAATTGAGTTGCCATCGCTGAATGTCACTACTGTATTGCCATTCGGATCGATTGTTTGACCCGTTACTGTGATTGATTTACCGTCTACTCCGTCACGGCCATCTTTACCATCGCGACCATCTTTGCCTTTCGCAATTGTAGCTGTTGAACCATCACTGAATTCTACAACGGTATTACCATCTGCGTCTGGATGTGAATCTTTGACTGTAACTGAAGTGCCATCTTTACCTTTTGGTACTGTAATTGAATTACCATCGCTGAATGTCACTACTGTGTTGCCGTTCGGATCAATTGTTTGCCCTGTTACTGTGATTGATTTACCGTCTACTCCGTCACGGCCATCTTTACCATCGCGACCGTCTTTGCCTTTCGCAATTGTAGCTGTTGAACCATCACTGAATTCTACAACGGTATTACCATCTGCATCTGGATGTGAATCTTTGACTGTAACTGAAGTTCCGTCTTTGCCTTTCGGTACTGTGATTGTGTTGCCGTCACTGAATGTTACTTTTGTATTGCCGTCAGGGTCGATTGTTTGACCTGTTACTGTAACTGATTTTCCGTCTGCACCGTCTTTACCAGGTAAACCTTGGTCACCTTTATCTCCTTTTGAGATTGTAACTGAAGTACCATCGCTAAATTCTACAACTGTATTTCCATTAGGATCTTTCGTTGTTGAAGTAATAGAGATTGATTTACCATCTTGGCCTTTTGGAACGACAATTTCATGTCCATCGCTGAAGACTACTTTCGTATTACCATCTGGTTGAACTGTAGAAGAAGTAATTGTGATAGATTGTCCATCTTCACCTTTATCTCCTTTAGCACCTTTAGGTATTACAACTTCGTGTCCATCGCTGAATGTCACTTTAACATCGCCATTAGGTAAGTTTTCAGTATTTGTGATAGTAATTGATTTACCGTCTACACCATCTTTACCTTTCGGCACAGTAACTTTCGAACCATCACTGAAGTCAATCACTGTGTTGCCATCAGCATCTGGTTCAGCTTTAGTAATTGTGACAGATTTACCGTCTAATCCTTTAGGAATGTTGATTTCACGACCATCTGAGAACGTTACTTTAGTTGAACCGTCAGGTTGTACTTCTGTGCCTGTAATAGTCACTGATGTACCGTCTGCACCTTTGTCGCCTTTATCTCCTTTAGGGATTGTGACGCTGCTGCCATCACTGAAGTTAACTACAGTGTTGCCATCTGGATCTTTCGTTGTTTTAACTACAGTAACTGATGCGCCTGTATCTCCTTTAGCGCCTTTAGGAATGATGATTTCATGTCCATCACTGAATGTAACTTTGATATCACCGCTTGGTAATGTTTCGTTACCAGTAATAGTAACTGACTTACCATCTACGCCATCTTTCGCTTTAGGAATTGTCACTTTAGAGCCATCTGAGAACGTTACTTCTGTATTACCATCTTTATCTGGCGCAACGTTTTGAACTGTAATAGATTGACCATCTGCACCTTTATCGCCTTTAGAGATAACTGCTGTACCGCCATCACTGAAGTGAATAATAGTGTTGCCGTCCGCATCTTTTTCAGTGCTTGTAACTGTTAATGGTGCTGCATCTTTACCATCTACACCGTCTTTACCTGGGTCACCTTTTTCTCCTTTAGGAATGACAATTTCTTTACCGTCAGAGAATGTAACTTTTGTATCACCATTTGGTTGCGGTTCTACTTTCGCAACTGTAACTGAATCGCCTTTATCACCTTTATCGCCTTTTGCGATTGTGATTTCATGTCCATCAGAGAATGTAACTTTCGTATTACCTTCTGGTGTTGTTTCTGTGCTTTGAACTGTAACTGATGTACCATCTTTACCGTCTTTGGCTTTTGGAAGTACAACTTTTGAACCGTCAGAGAAAGTCACTACTGTATTACCGTCAGCGTCAGGCGTTGTACTTTGAACAGTAATTGATTTACCGTCCGCACCATTTTGTCCAGCTTCACCTTGTACACCAGTATCACCTTTGTCGCCTTTTTCTCCTTTAGGAATCACAACTTCTTTACCATCTGAGAACGTTACTTTTGTATCGCCGTTTGGTTGCGGTTCTACTTTCGCAACTGTAACTGATTGACCTGCAGCACCTGTTTCTCCAGTATCGCCTTTATCACCTTTTGTTCCTTTTGGAATAGTGATTGTGCTGCCATCAGAGAATGTCACAACTGTGTTGCCATCAGCGTCTGGTTCAGTTTTTTCAACTGTAATTGATTTACCATCTTGTGCTTTTGGAATTGTGACTTTTGTACCATCTGAGAATGTCACTTCAGTATTACCCTCAGGTGTTTGTGTAGAGCCTGTGATTGTTAATGGTTTCGCATCTGCGCCATTTTGACCCGCTTCACCTTGTGCTCCAGTATCACCTTTGTCGCCTTTTTCGCCTTTAGGAATTGTAACTTCTTTACCGTCAGAGAATGTAACTTTTGTATCACCATTTGGTTGTGGTTCTACTTTCGCGACTGTGACTGAATCACCTTTATCTCCTTTATCGCCTTTTGCGATTGTGACTGTAGTGCCATCAGAGAATGTAACTTTTGTATCGCCTTCTGGTGTTTTTTCTGTGCCTTGAACTGTGATAGATTGACCATTTAAGCCGTTTTGACCCGCTTCTCCAGTGTCACCTTTATCACCTTTCGCACCTTTAGGAACAACAACTTTAGTACCATCGCTGAATGTGATAACTGTGTTACCATCCGCATCTGGAGCTGTTGATTGAACAGTTACAGATTGACCATTCGCACCTGCGTCACCTTTTTCTCCTTTAGGAATAGTAAGTTCTTTACCATCACTAAATGTGACTTTCGTATCACCATTTGGTTGTGGCTCTACTTTTGCGACTGTAACTGATTGACCTGCTTCGCCAGCATCTCCTTTAGCACCTTTAGGAATGACAACTTCATGACCATCACTGAATGTCACTTTTGTTGATCCGTCTGGTTGAACAGCTGTTTCAGTAATTGTGATTGATTTGCCGTCTACACCATTTTGACCTGCTTCACCTTGTGCGCCAGTATCACCTTTCGCACCTTTAGGTATTGTGACTGTTGAGCCATCACTAAATGTCACAACTGTATTACCATCCGCATCTGGTTCAGTTTTTTCAACTGTAATTGATTTACCATCTTGTGCTTTTGGAATAGTCACTTCATGTCCGTCTGAGAAGACTACTTTTGTGTTGCCATCTGGTTGGACTTCAGAAGATTTAACTGTCACGGATTGACCGTCTGCGCCATTCGCACCAGTATCACCTTTGTCGCCTTTTTCTCCTTTAGGAATAGTAAGTTCTTTACCATCACTAAATGTGACTTTTGTATCGCCATTTGGTTGTGGCTCTACTTTTGCGACTGTGACTGATTGACCGTCTGCACCATTTTGTCCAGCATCGCCTTTTTCGCCTTTAGGGATAACAACTTCGTGACCATCGCTGAATGTTACTTTTGTTGAACCATCTGGTTGAACAGCTGTTTCAGTAATTGTGATTGACTTACCGTCCACGCCGTCTTTCGCTTTTGGAATAACAACTTTAGATCCATCATTGAATGTGATTTCTGTGTTGCCATCTTTATCAGGTTGAACACTTTGAACCGTAATTGATTTACCGTCCGCACCGTTTTGACCTGCTTCACCTTGTGCACCTGCGTCACCTTTATCGCCTTTTGCGATTGTGATTGAAGTACCATCTGAGAACGTTACTTTTGTATCGCCTTCTGGTGTTTTTTCAGTGCCTTGAACCGTAATAGACTTACCGTCTGCGCCATCTTTCGCTTTTGGAATAACGACTTTAGATCCGTCACTGAATGTCACTTCAGTATTGCCATCAGGTGTTTGCGTTGAACCTGTAACTGTTAATGGTGTCGCATCTTTACCTGCTTCACCTTGTGCACCAGTATCACCTTTATCACCTTTTGGAATTGTGACTGATGAACCATCTGAGAATGTCACAACAATATTTCCTTCAGCATCAGGGGCAGTTTTATCAACTGTAATTGATTTACCGTCTTGTGCTTTAGGGATTGTTACTTCATGGCCATCTGAGAAGACAACTTTCGTGCTGCCATCTGGTTGAACTTCAGAAGATTTAACTGTCACGGATGTTCCGTCTGCACCATTCGCACCAGTATCACCTTTATCGCCTTTTTCACCTTTAGGAATAGTAACTTCTTTACCATCACTAAATGTAACTTTTGTATCACCATTTTCTTGTGGTTCTACTTTAGCGACTGTAATTGATTGGCCATCTTTACCGTCTTGTCCTGCGGCGCCTTGGGCACCTGTGTCACCTTTTTCACCTTTTGCGATTGTGACTGTAGTACCATCTGAGAATGTTACTTTTGTATCGCCTTCTGGTGTTTTTTCAGTGCCTTGAACTGTAATTGATTGACCTGCGGCACCTGTTTCACCAGTATCGCCTTTATCACCTTTCGCACCTTTAGGAATCACAACTTTAGTGCCGTCTGAGAATGTCACTTCAGTGTTACCATCTGGAGTTTGTGTAGATCCTGTAACTGTTAATGGTGTTGCATCTTTACCTGCTTCACCTTGAACCCCGGCATCTCCTTTTTCTCCTTTAGGAATAGTAACTTCTTTACCGTCACTAAATATTACTTTAGTTGAACCATCTGGTTGCGGTTCTACTTTAGCGACTGTGATTGATTGACCATCTGCACCATTTTGTCCAGCGTCACCTTTATCGCCTTTTTCTCCTTTAGGAATAATGACTTCATGGCCATCACTGAATGTCACTTTCGTTGATCCGTCTGGTTGAACAGCAGTTCCTGTAACTGTAACTGATTTACCATCCGTACCATTTACGCCATCTTTCGCTTTCGGAATGACAACTTTAGATCCGTCTGAGAATGTCACTTCTGTATTGCCATCTTTATCAGGTTGAACGCTTTGTACAGTAATAGATTGACCGTCTTTACCATTTTGTCCATCAACACCAGCTGCACCTGTGTCACCTTTTTCACCTTTTGCGATTGTGACTGTAGTACCATCTGAGAATGTGACTTTCGTATCGCCCTCTGGTGTTTTTTCAGTGCTTTGGACTGTAATAGATTTTCCGTCTTTACCATCCACGCCGTCTTTCGCTTTCGGAATCACGACTTTAGATCCGTCTGAGAAGTTAACCACTGTATTACCATCTGCATCAGGAGCAGAGTTTTCTACAGTAATAGATTTACCATCTTGACCTGCATCACCTTTGTCGCCTTTTTCTCCTTTAGGAATCACAATTTCACGTCCATCACTGAATGTGACTTTTGTAGAACCGTCAGGTTGAACTTCGCTGCCAGTGACTGTAATTGATTGACCATCTTTACCATCCACGCCGTCTTTTGCTTTCGGGATGACAACTTTAGAACCGTCGCTGAATGTCACTTCAGTATTGCCTTCTGGTGTTTGTGTTGAACCTGTGATTGTTAATGGAGCCGCGTCTTTACCAGCTGCACCTGTATCACCTTTATCTCCTTTTGGAATTGTGACTGTTTTACCATCTGAGAATGTCACAACTGTGTTGCCATCTGCATCAGGTTTTGAACTATCTACCGTTACAGATTGACCATCAGCACCTTTAGGAATTGTGATGACTTTACCGTCAGAGAATGTGACTTTTGTAGCGCCTTCTGGTGTTGTTTCAGTACTTGTAATTGTGATTGAAGTACCTGGGTCACCTTTATCTCCTTTTTCACCTTTAGGAATGATGACATCATGACCATCACTGAATGTAAGTTTTGTTGAACCATCTGGTTGAACAGCTGTTTCAGTGATTGTGATTGATTGACCATCTTTACCATTCACACCATCTTTGGCTTTTGGAATTGTCGCATGTGAACCATCGCTGAAGTCTAAGATTGTATTACCGTCAGGATCTTGAGATGTACCAGTGACTGTAAGTGGGGCTGCGTCTTTACCAGCTTCACCTTTGTCGCCTTTTTCACCTTTCGCAATCGTGATAGATGTACCATCAGAGAATGTCACTTTCGAATTACCTTCTGGTGTTGTTTCAGTAGCGGTAATTGTGATTGCTTTACCGTCTTTACCATCTACGCCGTCTTTAGCTTTCGGGATGACAACTTTAGATCCGTCTGAGAATGTGACTTCTGTATTGCCATCTTTATCTGGAGCAACGTTTTGAACTGTAATAGATTGACCATCTTTTCCGTCAACACCCGCTGCGCCAGTATCACCTTTATCCCCTTTAGAAACAGTGGCAGTGCTACCGTCGCTGAAGTGAATCACGGTATTGCCATCCGCATCTTTTTCAGAACCTGTAACTGTAAGAGGTTTAGCATCTTGTCCAGCATCACCTTTGTCGCCTTTAGGGATTGTTACTTTTTTACCATCGCTGAAGACAACTTCAGAATCACCATTTGGTAATTTATTGATTTGATCAACAGTTACTGAAGTACCGTCTGCACCTTTTTCACCAGCTTCACCTTTATCTCCTTTAGAGATTGTCGCAGTTCCGCCATCGCTGAAGTGGATGACTGTGTTGCCATCTTTATCTTTTTCAGTACTTTGAACAGTTAACGGTGCAGCATCTGCGCCTTTTTCACCTTGTGCACCAGTTTCACCTTTGTCCCCTTTAGCACCTTTTGGAATAGTCACTTTTGTGCCATCTGAGAATGTTACTTCGATATCGCCATTTTCTAATGGTTTTGTACCTTGAACTGTGATTGAGTCACCTGCATCACCTTTCGCACCTTTAGGGATTGTAATCTTAGTTCCATCTGAGAATGTTACTTCATTATCACCATTATCAAGCACTTTACTTGAAGTAATTGTGATTGATTTACCATCTTTACCATCTACACCGGTTGCGCCAGTTTCACCTTTGTCGCCTTTGTTGATTGTAATAGAGTGACCATCTGAGAAGTTAACTTTCGTATTACCTTCAGGTGTAGTTTCTGTACCTGTGATAGTGATTGAAGCACCATCTTTACCAGCTTCACCTTGAGCACCTGTGTCGCCTTTCTCGCCTTTAGGAACCACAACTTGTGAACCATCACTGAATGTTACAACTGTATCACCATCCGCATTTGGTTCAGATGATTTTACTGTAATAGATGCGCCATCTTTACCGTTAGGAACTGTAATTGATTTACCATCACTAAATGTAACTTTTGTGCCATCTGGTGTTTGTTCAGAGCTTTGAACAGTCACTGAAGTACCGTCTGCGCCTTTTTCACCTGAAGCACCTGTATCACCTTTATCCCCTTTAGGAATTTCAAGTGTTTTACCGTCTGAGAATGTCACTTGTTTATTACCATTTGGTAATGTTTCAGTTTTTGTGATTGTCACTGATGTACCATCTTTACCTTTTGGCACTGTGATAGATTGACCATCAGAGAAAGTCACTTTTGTATCTCCGTTTGCTTGTGGTTCGATACTTGCGATTGTGATAGACGTACCATCTTTACCAGCTGCACCTGTATCACCTTTCGCACCAGTATCACCTTTATCTCCTTTAGAGACTGTTGCTGTTTGACCATCACTGAAGTGAATAACTGTGTTACCCGCTTCATCTTTAGTAGTTTCTGTAACTGTGAGTGGTTTAGCGTCTGCGCCAGCTGCGCCTGTATCGCCTTTTTCACCTTTAGGAATTGTTACTTCTTTGCCATCTGAGAAGACTACTTTTGTATCGCCATTGGCTTGTGGTTCGATACTCTTAATTGAAACAGATTCACCTTTTTCACCTGTCGCACCTGTATCGCCTTTATCTCCTTTAGAGATAGTCGCTGTTGAGTTATCACTAAAGTGAACGACTGTATTGCCAGCCGCATCTTTAGTTTCGCCAGTTACTGTTAATGGTGCTGCGTCTTTACCATTCGCTCCAGCTGCGCCTGTTTCACCTTTATCCCCTTTAGAGACAGTTGCTGTTTGGCCGTCGCTGAAGTGGATAACTGTGTTGCCTTCAGGATCTTTAGTTGTGCTAGTTACTGTAAGTGGTTCAGCGTCTTTACCAGCTGCACCTGTGTCACCTTTCGCACCTTTAGGAATTGTTAATTCTTTATCATCTGAGAAGATGACTTTTGTATCACCGTTCGCTTGTGGTTCGATACTCTTAATTGAAACAGATTCGCCTTTTTCACCAGTAGCACCAGTTGCGCCTGTCGCACCTGTATCGCCTTTATCTCCTTTAGAGATGACTGCTTGTGAACCGTCACTGAAATGAACAACGGTATTTCCAGCTGCATCTTTATCAGTTTTTGTGACTGTTAATGGCGCTGCATCTTTACCAGCTGCACCTGCATCACCTTTATCTCCTTTAGGGATAGTAACGTTGCTGCCATCACTAAAGTGTACAACTGTGTTGCCGTCTTTATCCGGAGCAGAACTTTCTACAGTTACAGATTGACCATCTTTACCTTTTGGTATTGTGATAACATGTCCATCACTGAATGTAACTTTTGTATCTCCAGTTGGTGTTGTTTCAGTGTTTGTGATAGTAACTGAAGTACCATCTGCACCTTTTTCACCAGTGGCACCAGTTTCACCTTTGTCCCCTTTAGAAACAGTCGCTGTTTGACCATCACTGAAGTGGATGACTGTATTACCATCAGCATCTTTAGTTGTGCTAGTTACTGTAAGTGGTTTAGCGTCTGCGCCGGCTGCACCTGTGTCACCTTTCGCACCTTTTGGAATTGTTAATTCTTTACCATCTGAGAAGACTACTTTTGTATCACCATTGGCTTGTGGTGTGATACTTGTGATTGAAATTGAATCACCTTTTTCACCTTTCTCACCAGTAGCCCCGGTAGCACCTGTTTCACCAGTCGCACCTTGTGCACCCGTATCACCTTTGTCTCCCTTAGCTCCTTGGGCTCCAGTGTCACCTTTATCTCCTTTAGAAATGGTTACATGTGATCCATCACTGAAGCTAACAACAGTATTGCCTTGGCCATCTTTAGCTTCGCCAGTCACTGTTAATGGTGCCGCGTCTTTACCTGCAGCACCTGTTGCGCCAGTATCGCCTTTAGAGATTGTAGCGGTTTTACCATCGCTGAAATGCACCACTGTGTTACCGTTTGCGTCTTTTGTTTCTTTAACAACTGTTAACGGCGCAGCATCTTCTCCTTTATCTCCCTTAGCACCTTTTGGTACTACGATGGATTTTCCATCGCTAAAGTTGACTTTGATATCACCATTCGCTTGTGGTTCTGTTGATGTGATTGTGATAGATTTGCCATCTTCACCTTTCGCACCTTGTGCGCCAGTTGCACCTGTTGCTCCTGTATCACCTTTGTCACCCTTAGCTCCTTGGGCTCCAGTATCACCTTTGTCCCCTTTAGAAATCGTTACATGTGATCCATCACTAAAGTTAACGACAGTATTACCTTGACCATCTTTAGTTTCACCAGTCACTGTCAATGGTGCGGCGTCTTTACCTGCGGCTCCTGTTGCGCCTGTTTCACCTTTCGCGCCTTGTGCACCCGTATCACCTTTATCTCCCTTAGAGATTGTGGCTGTTTTACCGTCGCTGAAGTGGACCACTGTGTTACCAGCAGCGTCTTTTGTTTCATTGACAACTGTTAACGGTGCAGCATCTTCACCTTTATCTCCCTTAGCACCTTTTGGTACTACGATGGATTTACCGTCACTGAAGTTGACTTTGATATCACCATTCGCTTGTGGTTCTGTTGATGTGATTGTGATTGATTTACCATCTTCACCTTTCGCACCCTGTGCTCCGGTTGCACCTGTTGCTCCTGTATCACCTTTGTCTCCCTTAGCTCCTTGGGCTCCAGTGTCACCTTTATCTCCTTTAGAAATGGTTACATGTGATCCATCACTGAAGCTAACAACAGTATTGCCTTGGCCATCTTTAGCTTCGCCAGTCACTGTTAATGGTGCGGCGTCTTTACCTGCAGCACCTGTTGCGCCAGTATCGCCTTTAGAGATTGTAGCGGTTTTGCCATCACTGAAATGCACCACTGTGTTACCGTTTGCGTCTTTTGTTTCGTTAACAACTGTTAACGGTGCAGCATCTTCTCCTTTATCGCCTTTTGCACCTTTTGGTACTACGATGGATTTACCGTCACTGAAGTTGACTTTGATATCACCGTTCGCTTGCGGTTCTGTTGATGTGATTGTGATAGATTTGCCATCTTCACCTTTCGCACCTGTTGCTCCAGTTGCACCTGTGGCACCCGTATCACCTTTTGGCCCAGATGGAATTAGTGCTTCAAATCCATCACTAAACTTAACAATGGTTCCTTCAGGAGTTATTGTATAACTATTTACTCTTAATGAATCACCTTTATCGCCTTTATCTCCCTTATCACCTTTTGGAAGAATAATAGATTTTCCATCGCTGAAAATGACTTCTTTAGTACCATCTGGTAATGTATTAATTTTGTCTATAGTTATACTAGTGCCTGGATCACCTTTTTCACCTTTATCACCTTTTGGAATAGTTACTACTCTTCCATCACTAAAAGTAATAACTGTATCCCCGTTTGGATTTTGCACTGCTGTCCTAATAAATACAGATTTTCCATCTTGACCATTTCTACCATCTAAACCATCTCTACCGTCTAATCCATCTAATCCTGGTAGACCTTGAAGACCTTTATCACCTTTGGCTCCTTTGTCCCCCTTGTCACCTTTGTCGCCTTTTTCACCTTTCGCACCATCTGGAACAAAGAATTCACCAAGTTTTTCACCAGTTGCTTTATTAGTAATTGTTACTAAAGTACCTGGTTGACCATTTTGTTCTGTTTTCAAGCTAGAATAAGCAAGTTCAGGTGTACGTCCATCTCTAGGAACGATGGTTTTACCTGGTAAACTTGTTTTACCGTTTAATGTGGCAGTCGCTGAAATAACTTCTCCCTCTTTTAACGGTACATTTAATGTTTGTGTAAACTTACCGTTGCCATCAGCAGTTGTTTGATATTGAGTCAAACCAACTGTAATAGTTACATTAGCATTTGGTGTAGTTTCACCTGTTACTTGATTTGTACCTGACAATTTAGGATCTAAAATTGGTGGTAAAACCGTTGCATTTTGATTTGCATTCGGATCGAAAACCCCTAATCCGACTATTTCATCAACAGGCGGAGTTGCAACTCGAGTACCTGTGATATTAGTACCTAATTCAATATTTTTATACATCCAAGTTGTTTGAGTCTTTTCTTCTACCCCTTTGATCCCTCTTTTGAGTGTAACTTGCTCTCCAAGCGGTACATCTTTAGTTAATACATATGTCGTACCATAAGGTATAGAAGTCTCAATTGTTTGAACTTTTTGTTTGATGTTAAAGTCGATATTACCATCTAAAACAACTTCCATATTTTTATTAAAATAGTTTTGTGTTGAATATGGGTTTGGTGTTGAGTTGTAACTGCCCCCACTTGGATACATCATAAGATAACCGTTAATACTTAAGTCGCCGTTCCAGTTTTTTACTGGCAAACTAAATTTAATTTGGCCATATCCATTTTTTGCAAATACGTCACTATTAATCGATGGTCTGCCTTCTAAAGCGTAACCCGCTGGATAACCAGGTTTAATTGTCCCAAATTTTATTTCAGCTTTGTTATTTAATGGTACCGTAGTGCCTACTACTGCCCACGTACCTATGATAGGTGCTTGATTTGCTGGTAATTGGAAACCTTCTCCAAAAGTAAAACCACCTAAATCAAATGTATGATATGGTCCAGTACCGACTGGATCTGTGAAGTATTTAACCTCAAAGTTCATTAAATTGTGTGCTCTATCTGGTTTAGCAATAAATTCATAGTGTGCATCTTTTTGACCAATATAAGTTTTACCGTAACCTGTAATGATGATTCCTCTATCTGGATCAATTGAAGCACTAGCTTTCAGCGCACCAATTGCTTCAGGTGTTGAAGCATTTTTTGGAATATCTAAGTTTGATGTCGTATCTGGATCGTTCACTGTATCATCTGTAGAATCAAGTGCTGCACGCACCGCATACACTGTATATTTAGATGTTTGTTCATTGGCATACTCAATGCCTGCACGTAGGATATCTTGGAATAAATCTTCTGCTGATACTGCATTATAATCAACATTTAACTTACTTAAGATGCCTTCTACATCTTGTGCCTTATATGTTTCAGATAATAGATTACGGACTAATCCTTCTTTATCTGATGAGTGTAAATATTGTTCTACAAATTCAACAGGTGCTTTTGCGCCATCGTTTAAGCTTGAGTAATCTACTGTACTTTCAGGAACAGTGTTTACTTGTGCTGTTTCTGTAGTTTTTACTTCATTAGATGGTGCTGTTTCTTTTGTCGTTGTGTCAGCTTTAGGCGTCGATTCAGTTTGTGAAGTTGCCTCAGCTTTTTCTACTTTTTCTGCTTGAACACTTTCTTTATTTGTAGGTGCTACTTGTGCTGTATTATCGGAAGGTTTTGCTTCTGATGTTGCAGCTGCTTGATTTGATTCGTTTGCTGGCTGTGCTGTTGAAACTTCTGGTGTTGTTTGTTGCGTTTGAGTTTCTTGGTTTACAACAGGTGCCTCAGCTGGAGCTGCTTGATCTGCTCCGTGTTCGGCAGGTTCCTCTGCTTGTTGTGCATCTGTTTCTGCTGCTTCTGCGTCACGGCTTGCGCCGAACAATAAAGTAGTTCCAAGTAAAATAGAAGCTGTACCGACTGTAAACTTACGAATTGAATATTTATTATGAATATTCGGTAAGAAGTCTAAACGCTTGTTGCCTGATTTTTTCATGATGTCCTCCGTTTAGTACTTTTGTACATAAAATAATAATGTTTCAAAATGTTTGTTTTTCTCTCACATTCGACTCATTATAGCAAAGTTTTGTACCATTTAGTATAGCAAAACTTAATTTTTAGTGAATTTGTTCGTGTTTGCACATCTAATTTCACTCAAATTTCTAATTAATCCATTTTCAGCCTCAATTTTTGACAATATTTTGTATCACAAATTAATATGTTCTTAAAATTTCTCTTTAATTCGTGTATACTATCTCGAAATAATCTATATGACTTTTCTACGCACATCTCATAGTTATTAATTTTATGTATAAGAAATATTCATCATCAGTTTCTTAAATTAGCATAAATAGAACTGAACCTTCCATTAAAAGAAAGTCCAGTTCTTTAATTTTATTGATGATCTTTTTTGTCTTGTTTATCTTCTTTCTCTTGCTTATCTTCATTTTCTTTTTCTTTAGCTTTTTCACTCTTTTCCGGTGAATAGTTCACACCTTGAGTATATTCATTTGAAGCATCCCAAAGTAAGAATTCATTGATACCGTGATCACGTAACGCTTGAATTTGATCAGAAACCGCTTCTGCATCATAACTCTTATAATTCCCTTCACCTAAATAACTTGCAGTGAAATCTTGCAGCCAAGGACGTGTTTTCGGTTTATGGTCTGCTTTCTTCAATACATCTGATTCTTTCTCTAAGTACTTGTCTACTGTGTTATAAGGTTCTAAGTCAGGATGCTCAATCCCAAAGTCACCAGGGCTCCAATGTGATGGATATATCATAGAAGAAATCACATCTACATTCTCCGCAATTTTAGGGAAACTTTGACCAATACCCGGTGCTTCTTCTACTGTCGCAGAGTAACCAAAGACGTCTGCAGAAATTTGCGCATCTAAAGGATGAATTTCTTTACGCGCTGATTTTAGGAACTGCGTAATACTATCGACACGTTGTTGTGTATTATCCATGTCATCGCCTTTATATTTACCATTAGAATACACTAAATCTTTGTCCATATTTTCAAAGCCTTCTGGGAAGCGAACATAGTCAAATTGTACTTCTCTAAATCCAGCCTTTGCTGCTGCTTTTGCGACATCAATATTATAATCTCTGACTTCTTTTTTGAATGGATTTAAGAATTTATCACCGCCATCACTTTCCCAAACTTCGCCATTCTTTTCTTTAAATGACCAATCTGGATGAGCTTCCGCTGCACGTGCATCTTTAAACGTTACAACTCTGGCAATTGGATAGACATTGTTCTTCTCTAACGTCTTCATTAATTTTTTAAGGCTGACCATTTCAGTTGTATTCTTTTGAATCAGTTTATTATCTGAATTCAAGTCCATGGTAATATTACCTGTATCGTCTTTAACATCAATCACCATAGCGTTCAAATCTGTATCGTTAATCATTTTGATTAATTCATCAAAACGTTCACCTTGAAGGGTCCCAGGTGTCACATAAATTCCTTTAACCCCTTCTTTAGGGTATTTAATTTTATTTTTATTATCGTTATGCTTCTCTGATTGTTGATGTTCTGCGGACTTGTTGTCATTCTTTGAAGTTGAATCATTATTACCGCATGCTGTAAGGATCAAAGTACTCGCTGCAGCTATAGTCAGCACGCGTTTCATCAATTTTATCGTCATCCCTTCATCATAAATCAACAGTTATAATTATTTTATACATTTCATGAACAAAAATAATAAACTATCATCACTATTCTAGCTTAACGAAATCGTTGATAGTTGGCAATGAAATTCCTGTTTCTATTTAAAATCTAGCGAAAATTGATTTCATCACGCATTTATTGATGAAACAACACACCTTTAACTCACTTGTGTATATGGGTATAGAAGAATAATACGTTATTTAGGAGAATGAGAATGCGACTAAAATTGACTACACTCACACATTTCTATTATCAATTACCAGAATATAATCTGACAGAAGTCGATGACAGTTGGTATCGTCAAACCTTACACCTTTACCTTTATTACCAGCCACCCTATGCATTTGAAACACTACTTCAATTCTTAGATCGACGGTCAATTCCAGGTGTGGAGTCTGTATGTGATGATACGTATTACCGTACAGCACTACTTCGATCTGAATCACACACATTTAAAGGTTGGATTGCGGTTACACAAGATGATGAACAAAATGCTTTAGCACTCACATTCAGTGCGAGCCATTATCCTGTGTTATCTCAAATCATTACGCGAATACGTCATCTCTTCGATTTAGATTATCCTCCACAAGCATCAAGAGAAGTATTGAAGGCTTCATGGATGGATTCTAGTACCAGAATGCCAGGAGGCTTTGATGGTTTTGAGGTCAGTGTACGTACAGTATTAGGACAACAAATTACGGTACAAGCTGCGACGACGCTAGCCGGTCGTTTAGTTCATGCCTTAGGAACTTCCTTTGTCTTAGATTTACCTGGTTTATCTGCTTTCTTCCCACCTGCAGAGACACTCATTGCGGCAGGTAAAGCTAATAGTCTAGAAGGCGGTAAAGGTATCAGCGATGTTTTAGGACCACTTGGTATTACAGGTAGACGTGCTTCAACCATTGAAGCCATTGCTCGTGCATTAGTTAATGGAGAAATTCAGCTCAAACCTTACCCAATATGGAAAGATAAACAGATAGATACAGAAATCATGACTCAAATTGAAGTTGAAATGAAACGTTTATTAGCTATCAAAGGGATCGGCCCTTGGACTGCACATGCGATCGGTATGCGTGCTTTAGGATATCCCGATGCCTTCTTAGAATCTGACATTGGGGTCATCAAAGCTATGAAAGCTTTATATCCTGATTCAGAAGAAGCCGAAACTTCAAAAGGCCGGTTAGCTCTCGCTGAAGCTTGGCGTCCAATGCGCAGTTATGCGGTTATGAATTTATGGAAATAAATGATACAAAAACGTCCTCCACTTTGAAAAATACTCAAATTGGAGGACGTTTCTTTTATGAATTAATAACCAAGCAATGCTTTAATACTAAATCCGACAATCACAGAAACTGTAATCGCAAAGAAGCCAGGTAATATAAAGCTGGTTGGTTTCGTTTGTTTCGTTTCATCTAAATCCACCGCAAATAATAATGTTGGTTGTGCTGGAATGACGAAGTTAACATTTAAAGTTTGCGCCATCGCAATAAAGTACATCGGCGGCACACCCATACTCATCAGAATCGGCAACATAATAGATGCTGTCGCTGATTGTGAAATCACCACAATCGTAACGAGTGAGACTAATATAATCACAAGCCAAGGCACTTGTTGAATCACACCGCCGATTTGTTCTGTCATAATTTTTTTATTGCCTGGGGCTGTGAAAATCGTCGCACCAAGCCAACCAGGTCCAAGTACTGCGAATAATGCCCCAATCGCAGATTGTGTAATATGACTATCCAAAATATCTCTCGTATTTAATTTAACTAAGACTAAGTTGATTGCGGCACTCATATACATAAAGAGCTGCACAATTTCAGTCGTTTCAAGTTTAACTGTTTCTCCATTGACTTTAAATGTCGGTACTAAATCTGAGAAAATACCGAACATTAAAATTAACCCAACCCCTAATAAAAAGACCAAAACACCTAATTTCACACGAGGCGAAAATTTCGTTTGTAGCGGCTGTGCTTCAATATCTTCCATAATATCTGTCGCAAATTGGCTAGGATTCATCTTACGACGTCTTCCGACTACTGTACAATAAACACTCAGTGCTAACATACTAATAATCGCTGTCGGCATAACGATAGATAGGTATTTGCCCATCGTGACATCTGTCACTGCCAATGTCGCAATAATATAAGCCGTCGCAGAAGCTGCTGGACTACATAATAATGCTAAGTTAGCCGTTAACACAGATGCTGTTAATGGACGTTTCGGTTGAATCCCTGCACGTGTCGCAGTTTTAGCGATAATCGGTTCTAGTGATAAGGCAATATTTGTTGTCCCGATACCGAAGACAAAAATAAAGACAATCATGGGTGCGATAAAGATGATAGATTTCGGATAGCGCTCAATCACTTTAGAAGCAAGGTAAACTAAGTAATCAATACCACCTGTAGCTTGTAAGGTTCCACCCGCAATCCCAATGGACAAAATAATCAATACCGCTGTAACAGGTGCTGAACCTGGCGGCAGACCAAAGATAAAAATCATGATCAGCTGTGCCACAATTGCGAAGATACCGCAACCCAGTGCACCTGCCAGCCGTAACCCCATCAGTATGGCCAGAATCATGATAATAATTTCTGTGATAAATAGAAACATTTTAACTCCTCACTTTAGTATCTCTATATTGTGAAAAAGATAACATAGTCCAGTTTATCACGATTGCGTCACAATTTGGTAAGTCAAAATTACTAAAATATGAAAGTTTAGTGAATACAATTTTCTAAAATAACAACTTATAAATATGTATGAAAAAAAGCCCTGGCACGTAGCCAAGGCTTTAAATATTGAATACTATGCTCTATCCCAATAACGTACTTGATCAAATGCTTTCACAATTGTTTGTGGATCATCTGATACAAAGATACCAGGCGCATCTAATTTCACTTTACCATCTTGTAAGTCTTTAGAAGCCGCTTCATTAAAGATAATTGGTTTCTTATGCTTATAAGATAACGCCGCAAACTCTTCAGCATCTGGAATTAAACCATTGCCATCTGACAAGATGACTAAGCTGTCGAATAATGTCGCATGCGCTGTATCATACGTTTCATTGATTGAGATATCATCAGATAAGTCTTTTTGTTGCTTGCCGACAAACGCATAGTTTAAACCATGCTCTGCGAATGTTTTCGCATAATTTTTCAATGTTTCTGCGTCAATATCACCGTTCACTAATACTGCCACTGAGTGACCTGGTAATGGACGGTCATATTTTTCCATAGTCAATTGACTGTCTTTCTTATCTGATTTTACTTCTTCATTTTCTTCTGGTACTTGTACACCCACATTGTCTGCGACACGTTCAGCTAATTCACGATCAATTTTATTTAATTGATTCACTGCACGTTGACGCACATCCATGCTTTTACATTTACCGATTTCAAATGAGAAGCCATCCACTGTATGGTCAAATTCAGGTTTTGTTAAACTGTTCAGATATAGTTTCGCTTGTGAATAGTAATCTTTGAAACTGTCACTGCGTTTACGGATTTTGTGTCCTTCTACTTTTTCAGGATAGTGTACATAACCGCCTTCTGCTTTTGAACTTGTGAATGGGCAATTGCCTTCTAAAGCATTCTTATGATAAGACGTTTGACCTTCATGAATGTTCATTTGATGCATCGCATCACGTTGGTTGTTACGTACTTTATTCACAGGACGGTTGATTGGAATTTGGTTGAAGTTTGGTCCGCCTAAACGTGAGATTTGTGTATCTGTGTAAGAGAATAGACGTCCTTGTAGTAATGGGTCATTTGAGAAATCGATACCTGGTACGACATGACCTGGGTGGAATGCGACTTGTTCGATTTCATCAAAGACATTATCTACGTTTCGGTTCAATGTCATTTTACCAACGACTTTAACTGGCACTTCATCTTCTGGCCAAATTTTTGTCGGATCTAATAAGTCGAAATCAAAGTCGAATTCTTGGTCTTCTCTTAAGATTTGTAAACCAAGTTCCCAAGCTGGATAGTCACCTTTTTCAATTGATTCATGTAAATCTTTACGGTGGAAATCGATATCTTTACCTTGTAAGATTTGCGCTTCATCCCATACAAGAGATTCTAATCCGTGAACTGGTCTCCAATGGAATTTCACGAAGAATGCTTCACCTTGTGCATTGACTAAACGGTACGTATGTACACCGAAGCCTTCAATTTGTCTAATATTCTTAGGAATACCACGGTCACTCATTGCCCATACTGCAGTATGTGAAGTTTCTGGATTTTCTGCGAAGAAGTCCCAGAATGTATCGTGTGCTGTACCACCTTGTGGTGTTTCTGTATCGGGTTCAGGTTTAACTGCATGAATTAAATCCGGGAATTTGATTGCGTCTTGAATAAAGAATACAGGAATATCGTTACCGACTAAGTCAAAGATACCTTCATCTGTATAGAATTTCGTCGCAAAGCCACGTACGTCTCTGACTGTATCTGGTGAACCTTTTGAACCTTGTACCGTTGAAATACGTACAAAGACAGGTGTCACTTTGTCAGGGTTTGTGAGGAAGTCTGCTGAAGTATACTCAGATAAATCTTCATAAACTTGGAATTCACCATGTGCACCAAAACCACGTGCGTGAACAACACGTTCAGGAATTCGTTCATGGTCAAAATGCATAATTTTCTCACGGAAATGGAAATCTTCTAATAAACTCGGTCCTCTTTCACCTGCTGTGAGTGTTAATTCATCTTCACTGACTTTTGTTCCATTATTCGTCGTCATCGGCTCGCCTTCATGACTTTTTCTGAATTGGTCTAATTGTTCTTGCTTTTTGTTTTTAGCCACACAAATAACCTCCTATATATTAAGTCCTAATTATGAGTTTCCCGTTTCATTTTAAACAAAACACTTTTTGTTTTTGAAGATAATTTTAATACAAAGTTTATAAAAATTTACAATCAAACAGTTCTGTTCATCTTGGGTTGTTTTCAGTAAAATGATACTATGCATAATTAATAGAAAAGGTGGAAGCTATGTCACTCCCAACTCATTTACGTATTGAAGGTTCGCTTTCAGAAATTATAGAAGTATTAATGAAGTATGAAGATGCTTCAACGTTATCTCATGATAACTTATTTAAAACCAAAAATGTTGAAGCGATGTTATATCAACTATTTGTTAAACATATGAGTCAAAAAGAACGTCAAATCATAGAACGCTCAATAAAAACGTCTGAATATATGACTTTTATTGAGGAAAAAGATGCGCAACATATGCAGCTTTTAGCACAAACACATTATTTATTGCCAATACAAAAAAACTTAAATTATATCGATAATGAATTTCTGAACAACTACAATTACTATATTTTAAATGGTTCTCCAACAAAATTCCCTGAGTTAGCACAAACAGCCAAAGATCAAAATAGTATTAAATACTGGGTGGAATCTGGCAGACGTGCAAAAGATAATATGACACTCTCAGAATTCTTAGATGTAAACTTTACAGTTAATCAATTAAAAGAGATTTGTCGTACTCATAAAATCAAAGGATTTTCTAAAGGACCGAAAAAGCATATCATTCATTTAGTAGAACAAGCGTTTTTTGAGTCGCCTGACAATTTTATTGTCGGGTATTCAAAAGAAGCTTATCAGCTGCTTGCTTATTTCATATTAGAAAATCGTAATAGTATTCCAAAAAGCATAGCCGAAGACTTAAATACTGATTTCTGGCTGATTGATACTGATCGCTTAAATACAATTTACTTTATCCCTGCAAATACAATGAAACAAATCAAGGATTTCTTTAACACACATAAGATGAATCCTTTAGATTATGTTCGTCCTGAAGACCAAGTGTTATACCAAGATTCAACAAAGGGAACTGTAAAAGAAACAACTGAAGTGGATACATCACATTATACTGCCACAGATGAAGACGAAGCGATAAATTTAGAAGCAAAGCTAGAGCGATTACTTGCTCAAGAAGAACAGCTTTCACCTGAATTTGAATTTTTCGCGGTGTTATTAAACCTTTATGGCGTTGTGCCTTACCAATTTGCGACCACTTTATTCAACCGCTTCTTCAACGAAGCTAAAAGTGAAACAGAAATCAAAACAATGGCAGCAGATCATTTAAAAGATATTTTAGTCAGTGACAACGATTACTATATCCATCCTTTAATTGAAGAAGAATATCCAGATATCCTTGCACACTTTGAAGATATCAGTTATTTCGTTCCGACTAGCTATGAAGCACTGTTAACAGCTGGAGAACTTGATACATTAAACACAAATAAAAATATTCGTAACGCTCTCAAGTTCTTTTTAAAGCTTTTTAAAGATGATGACATGAAAGAATTTTTAATGGACATTATCGTTCTGCAACCGTTAAAAAAACACACAGACATAACACAACTGGATCATATTATAGAGGAACTAGCACTAGAACCTGAAGTTCGCAGATTCAACAATTTAGAAGTCAAACGTCATTTGAAAAAGCTTGCATATTATTTACCGCTATGGAAGTTACGTGGTCATAGCCAAGCAGAACTCGATGCTACTGCACGATAGAACTCTTTAACACAAACTCATATTAAAACAAAAAAAGGAAGTCACTTCATGACGCTGACCACGAAAGACTTCCTTCTTTAATTTGAAAGGTATAAATATAGAGGGTGAATGAATTTTAGAATACTAACTTATGACTTTACTTGTGCTTTCTTATAATAATAAATTGGAATTCCTGCTAAGGTCACGACAATCCCGATGATTGCCAGTACAGGTTGTGTAATTAATGTGTTAATTAATACAAATATACCTGCCGCTAAGGCAATGATTGGAATCACTGGGTACAACGGCACACGGTAAGGTCGTTGTAATTCAGGTTCTCGTTTGCGTAAAAGTATGACCGCTAGGAAAGCCATACAATAGAATGTCCAAATAACGAAAATCAACATGTTCGTAATCGTATCAAACGCACCTAACAACATCATTATTGTAGCGATAACCAATTGAATGACACCGCCTAACCAAGGTGTATCTGATGGCGTTAAGCTTAAGAATGCGCGTTTAAATGGTAATTGATCGATTTGTGCCATCGCATAAGGAATCCTCATGCCTGTCATCGTATAACCGTTCATGGTACCGTACACAGAAATCAAAATACCGATAGTGATAATCTTGCCGCCGCTTGCGCCGAATAGAATAGATGAAGCATCACTTGCGGCATTTAAGTTACCTACGATATGTTCAATCGGCAAGGTCATTAAGAACGTTGCGTTGATTAATAAATACACAACCATAATCAAGCCAATACCTAAAGCAATTGCGCCAGGTAAATCTTTCTTAGGATTTTTCATTTCCCCGGCAATATTACCGACATGAATCCATCCGTCGTATGCGAACATTGTCGCAAGCAAGCCGCTTCCAATCGCTTCAAACCAACCAGAACTTGTACCATTCACCACTGGGAATAAAGAGAATGATACTTCGCTGCTTTGGAAGAAGCCGAATAATACAATCATCGCAATTGGGATTAATTTAATTACCAACGTAATAGATTGGAGTAATCCGCCTGCCTTTGATCCTAATAAGTTGATTAACAACAATGTTAACGCACTCATAACAGCGATAGGCACTAAATAAATAATGTTAAGATGAAACAAGTTGATAATTTGCGTACCGAATATAATCGCCAGTGCGGCTACGTTTGCGGGAAAATAGATGAACCCTTGTGCCCATCCAGATAAGAATCCCCAGAAGTTGCCATACGTATATTCGATATATTTTGTCAGACCACCTGTTTCAGGAATGGCAGCTGCTAACTCAGCACCTGTTAAACCTGCACAAATGGTAATGAGACCTCCAAGGAACCAAACTAACATTGCCATACTCGTTGAGCCGGTCACTTCAGTGACACTGGAAACTTTGAAGAAGACGCCAGCACCGATTACCGAACCCATAACGAGAGAAAGTGCAGCAAAGAAACCTATATTTTTCTTTAAGGCTTTATCACTACTCATCAGGTTTACCTCCGTTCTGTCTTATTTCGGTTAACCTACTACACCTTCACTAGTATCGGCAGGTTCGAGTAATGTATCAATAATATGTGACACGCGTGTTAAATCGACGTTTCCACCAGACACGAGTGCGACTGTTGTTTTGTTTTTCAACCATTTCGGGTCAATTTTACCGCTTAGAATTGCTGCTGTCGGTAACGCACCGGCTCCTTCTGTGATAATTTTTGCGCGTTGCATTAAGTGACGCATCGCATTCGAAATTTCATCTTCAGTCACTAAGATAAATTCATCAACTAATTTATCTGCGACTTCATACGTTTTTTCACCTGGAATTGCGACTTCTGTACCGTCCGCAATGGTATGTGCAGTAAATTGTGACGTAATCTTACCTTGTTTCACAGATTCTGCCATACCATGCACATTCTCTGCTTGTACGCCAATGACATGGATAGACGGGTTGAATGATTTTAATGCGGTCGCAACACCTGAAATCAAACCGCCACCACCAACAGGTACAATCACCGTGTTGACGTTCCAAATACTGTCTAAAATTTCAAGTCCGATTGTGCCTTGTCCAGCCATTACTTCATTGTCATCGTAAGGATGAACAATCGTTTTGCCCGTTTCTTTCGCAAGCTGTTCCATATAGAGGCGAGAATCATTGAATGTCTCTCCTTTCAATATGACTTCTGCACCATAACCTCTGGTAGCTTCTTGTTTAGCAATAGGTGCTTCTTCTGGCATAATCACAGTCGCTTTGATACCTAATAACTTACCGGTCAGCGCAAGTCCTTGTGCATGGTTCCCAGCTGATGCGGTAATGATACCTTTTTCTTTTTGTTCTTCTGTCAGATGTAAAATTTTATTCAAGGCACCACGATATTTGAATGAACCCGTGAACTGCATGTTTTCTAATTTCAAATAAACATCTCCGCCAGTGATATCATTACTTAAGAACATGGATTGGATTAGCGGTGTTTTACGCACGTAATCACGAATCATCATTTTCGCTTCTTTAATGTCTTGAATATTACAATATTTCTCCGTTTGCATTACTGTACTGTTTACTGTCATTTCGCTCTCTCCATTTCTCTTTATATAGGGTAATTATTTCGCTTAATTCATTAACTTGTTTAACTCCTCGTAGGATAAGTCATGAGATTGTGCAAGTCCTTCATTCGTCACATGACCTTTATATATATTGACACCTGTCGCAAGTACAGGATTATCTTTAATCGCTTGTTCGATGTCTTTATTGCTGATTTCTTGTAAGTATTCGATATTACCTAAAGCAAGTGCCATAGTAGAAGTACGTGGTACAGCACCGGGTTGGTTTGGTACTGCGTAGAAGACAACACCGTCTTCAACATAAACTGGATTGTCAATCGTAGTTGGACGGATACCTTCAACTGTACCGCCTTGGTCAATCGCAATATCTACAACGACTGAACCTTCTTTCATAGATTGAATCATGTCACGTGTAACGAGTTTTGGTGGTTTAGAACCGGGGATAAGAATTGTTGAAATAAAGACATCCGCTGTCTTAATTTCTTTTGCGAGGTTTTCTTCATTAGATTTAATAACTGTAACGTCTTGACCTTTGAAGTGATCTTTAAGCCATGAGATACGGTCATCATTTAATTCGATAATTGAAACTGATGCTTGTAAGCCTAGGCCAATTGTAGCCGCATTGACCGCAGCTGATCCGCCGCCGAAGATAACGACTTTACCAGAAGGAATACCGTCAATCGCATCAATTCCTGAAATCAATATACCTTCACCTTGATGTTGCTTTTCTAAATAATATGCGCCCATCAACATAGAACGTCGTCCTGCGATGGCACTCATCGGCGCAAGTAAAGGTGCTTGTCCATCTTTCACAATCGTTTCGCCGCCGATTGCGGTAACACCCGCTTCTTGCATTGCCTCTACGGTTTCTTTAGATGATGCTAAATGTTGGAAGCCCCAGATGACTTGTCCTGGTTTGAAGAATTGGAATTCTTTCGCATCCGGCTCTTTCACTTTGACAATCAAATCCGCTTGCCATGCTTCTTCATGATTCACAATAAAGCCGCCTGCTTTCTCATATTGTGCGTCATCAAATCCAGAGCCTGTACCTGCATTATGTTCAACAAGGACACGGTGCCCATCTAATACAAGTTTCTTCACATTTTCTGGGGTGCAAGCCACACGTCCTTCACCTGGTTTAAGTTCTTTAATGATACCGATTTCCATGTTCATCTCTCCTTGTGAATATTTTCACATTTAATTTAACACTTATATACAATAAAGGCAAACTAATTATTAGACGTTTTATAAATAATTCTATTTTTAAACATAATCAGAATATTTTAGTAATTTATCATCCTTTTATAGTAAACGCTTACATACCATTTGTGACAAACATAATCTATAATGTTAAACCTAAAATGTCACAATTTGTATAATCACTTTTATATCGTAAAATAATTCTATTATTTTAAAATTTACTATGAGGGAAGCATGAAGTGAGTGTTAATGCAGGCATAAAAAAACCCTGGCTTTCGCCAAGGTAATTTATATACTCAAACTAATTTCTTTAAAAAATTGATTCATATCGATACATTCAATATTCAAGTCATCACATATATCTGGAATTTTTGGTGCTTTACTAGGTTGAGAAGTGGATAAGTTAACATTTCTATTTTCGTTAGTCATTATAGTATAGCCTTCTCTTTTAGCGATTGCGATTAACCAAGGGTCGGCAATACTTACATCTCTCCACCCTTTTCCATTCCAGAAATTGCGTCATTTTTATAAAAGTCACTCTCTTGTATATGCGTTAAAATGAATTGCCACTCGTCAAAGTAATCACTATGATTAAAAGTTTCACAACTATAATTGTTAGTTAGCCACTTTTTAAACCAAGGATCTTGATAGTTTTCTTTTAAAACAATATTAGGAATAATCACTTGTTTATTTAGGATTGAAGGTGAATTTTTCCAAAAGCTTGGAAAATAACCATACTTATAATAGCGGTCATAAAAGTTAATATAAATATTGGAGTCAAGAATATATTTTTTTATTTAGCACTAATAAACCTGCTGGAACGTGAATTGTTTTTGCAATTGTAACGAGTTGGTTAAAAGTTGGTTGTACCTCTCCGCGCATGATGTTTTCTATCTTTTCAACTTTCTTTTGAATTGCAGAGAGAGGGACGCTAGATTCATTGATATAGGCGTTCAAAACTTTTGTATTTATTGAAACACTTTTAACCATAAGCGTTGCCTCCTCTATTAGATTTAATTATTTATATCACGTCTTTTTTAAATGAAGTTAACGTTTAGTGTGCAAAAATCACACCTCAATCACTTAGTTCACTATCCTTAACATCTGTAATAAACATATGTCCAGGCGCATGTGTAATGATCAATTCAGGCTTAGCGTCTAAAGCTACAGATTGCGGTGTCACACCACATCCCCAAAAGACCGGGACTTCATTTTCTTTTATGTGTACCGGCTCCCCAAAGTCTGTTTGATTTAAATCTTTGATACCGATTGCTGAAGGGTCTCCGATATGGATAGGCGTGCCGTGAACATTTTTAAAGTGTGTCGTAATCTCAGTCGCACGAATCGCATCTTTCATAGTCATCGGACGCATACTTACAGTTATATTGCCGTCAAAACGACCCGCAGGTTCAGCAGGTATATTTGTAATATACATCGGTACGTTATGTCCTTCTTCTAGATGACGTAATGGAATACCCGCTTCTAACAACGCATGTTCAAACGTAAAACTACATCCAATTAAAAAGCTAACCATATCGTCATTAAATCGATGCTTGATATCAGACGGTGTTTCTATTAATTCACCGTTTTCATATACACGATAAGCTCCGACTTCTGTCGTAATATCCGCATTTTTACCATACTTTGAAAAGTTAACTTCCCCTACTTCAGATACATCTAATAGCGGACACGTTTTTGGATTTTTAAAACAGAATTTCAAGAAATCATAAGCATATTTTGAAGGTAGAATAACCACATTCGCTTGAATGTACCCCTTAGCCATTCCACTTGTATGCCCCGTTACTTCTTTATTACGAATCATTTGTCTTAATGCTTCTGGTTCCACATTTTGTAAATTTGCCATGTATAAACATCCCCTTTGTTTAAAAAATGGTATTTCTAATAGTTTATCAAAAATACTTAAACATGTGTTAAAGAACATTCAATTGTACACCTATTACCCACACTATCATGACCATGTTTTTCAGCTACTTTAAAAGAAATATCAGAATAGAAAAAATCAGCACTTCCATAGCGGAGATGCTGATTTTTATTTAGTGACTTTGTATTATGCAGTTGTATTTGATTCTTGAGTGTTAGGATGTTTCACTTTCTTTTGGCTTTTTAATAAGAACACACTTAAGAATGCGATAACCGCAATAATTACTGTGAACCAGAATGCTGCGTGATAACCGTTCAACATCGCATCTTGTGCAATTTGCGCTTGCATCACTTCTGGTTTAAGTCCTTGATAATCTGCCATATCTGGTTTAAAGATTTTCGCGAAGTGACTCATAATTGTAAAGAGAATCGCTGTACCGATAGAAGCTGAAATTTGTTGCATAGTGTTCGTCATAGAAGAACCATGCGCATTCATTTTCTGCGGTAATTCGTTCATCGTATGTGTCATTAATGGCATTAAACCTAACGCAATACCGATCATACGAATCGCATATACTGTTGTTAACATTACTAACGATGTTTTAGCATCCATAAAGACGAAATAAGTTGTCGTCACAACCACGATACCCATACCGATAAAGGCTAAAATTTTAGCGCCGAATTTCTCATAAAGGATACCTGATACTACAGACATAATCCCCATCACAATCGCACCTGGTAATAATGCTAAGCCAGATTCTAAAGCAGGTTTGCCCATAATATTTTGAATAAAGATCGGTAATACCGTTTCAGAACCAATCATCGCAATCATTGTAAAGGCCATAATAACAATGCCGACCGCAAATTGACCTTGTTTAAACACTCTGAAATCCAGCAATGGTGTTTCTAAACGTAATTGTCTGATGATAAAGAGTACCACTAACACAATGCCGCCAATAATCGTTGTTAGAACAACCGGGTCATCCCAACCGTCACGTGCGATAGAACTTGTACCATATAATAATCCGCCAAACCCTACAACAGATAAGGCAATAGATAAAATATCAATTGGTACTTTACTTGTCGTACCTACGTTCTTAATAAGTTTCAAACTCATTAGGAATGTGATTGCCGCAATCGGTGTTACTACGTGGAATAATGAACGCCAGTGTGAATACTCAACTATATATCCTGATAACGTTGGACCAATGGCCGGTGCTAAGCCAATCACTAAACCGAAAATCCCCATATATTTACCACGTTCTTGAGGTTCAAAGACATCTAAAATCGTTGTCATCATTAACGGCATCATAATACCTGAACCTAGTGCTTGTATAATACGCGCAATTAATAATACAGTGAAGTTCGGACTAAAGCCCGCAACCAGTGTACCTGCTAAAAAGATTAAAATGGATGTCAGGAACACTTGTCGTGTACTAAAGCGCTGAATTACCATCGCTGACAATGGAATCACAATACCGTTTGTCAGTAAGAATCCTGTTGTCAGCCACTGAACTTGTGTATATTCAATATTAAAATCTTTCATAATACTTGGTAACGCTGTCGCAAGTAAGGTTTCATTCAAAATTCCAAAGAACCCGCCAAGCAACATTGTAAAAATCATCCATAATTTGGTTTTGAGTGTCATACTTCATCTCCTCTTCCTTTTCTTCCTCTATTTTCTCAACCTATGTTTATAACGCACTAAATCATACCACACTAAAGTTGAATTACATTTAATTGTTGTTTAAATGTGCGTAAAAACACAGCGCTTAAATGAACTGTTTACTTATACTTGATGAATGTCGCATTGAAAATTATCCCACACCAAAACCAGCTATTCTATCTACATCATGGGTGTTTTGTAGCTTAACTCGACATCAACAACTAATTATAGACATTAAAAAAAGCTCTCACGCATCAAAGTGAGAGCTTGAACAACATTTATACAGATACTTTTTGATTTGTATCGACTAATTTTAATTTATAATCATAAATCGACTGTAAGTTGCCGTTCGGATTTTTAAGGATTAAATGATCTTGCGTAATTTCTGTCGGACTTTCGACACCGACAGCCGCTGCTAAGTTGAATAATCCTTCATGTAAACTTGTGATGTAGTTTGTGACACGATAGTTCTTTTCGTTCACAAACAAACCACGTTCTAATTTAGGGTTTGTCGTCGCCACACCGACTGGACATGTGTTCAAGTGGCATTGTTGACTCATAATACAGCCGACACTGATCATCATACCACGTGCGACATTGACTAAGTCTGCACCGAGACCGAGCGCAATCGCAATTTTATCAGGTGTCACCAATTTACCTGATGCGAAGATTTTCATTTTATCGCGAATACCATACTTCTCTAACATGCCTGTCACAATCGGTAAGGCTGTGAATAATGGTAAGCCGACGCTATCTTGTAATTCTTGATACGTCGCACCTGTACCCCCTTCACCACCATCAATTGTGATGAAGCTTGGATATTGTTGACGTTGTTTCATCGTTCTGACTAAGGCTTCAATTTCGTCGACATGACTCACCACAATTTTGAAGCCTACTGGTTTTTGTGCCGCTTCTTTCAAATCCATAATCCAATCTAATAAATCATCGTAATTATGAATGAATTCAAAGCGATTCGGTGAATTAATCGTTTTACCAGGTTCAACACTTCTGATTTTCGCAATTTCTTCTGTTACCTTAGCGCCTTCCATATGACCGCCACGTGTTTTAGCCCCTTGTGCTAACTTCACTTCAAAGGCTTTCACTTGGTCGATAGCTGCCTTTTGTTTAAACTTCTCTAAGTCAAACTCACCATTGGCTTTACGTACACCGAATAAACCAGGTCCGATTTGGAAGATAATATCGCCGCCGCCTTTACGATGGTGGTCAGATAAGCCGCCTTCACCGGTATTCATCCAAGTACCTGCACGTCCTAATCCCATAGATAATGCGGTAATCGCATTTTTACCTAGTGCACCGTAACTCATACCAGATTGTCCGACTAAACGTTTCACTTTATATGGATATTTTAAATCTTCTCCTAAAACAATCGCATCCTCATCCGACAGATAATAAGGGTCAACCTTTTCAGGGTCTCGATGTTCTTCTCGATCAAATAAGCGTTCGTTATCAACCTTATAGACAAACGTTGAAATTAAAGTCGATTGATCAATACGCATTTCCGTTGCTTGTTTTGGAAACATCGTGTTTTGAATAAAGAAGCCTGTTTCATAATCTGTCTGCGTTCCGAAGCTCGTCATACGTGATTTGTATTTACCAGCTTTCACGATGTCTGTATATTGACTACGTGAAAATGGTTTCCCTTTCGTGTCCTCTGAGAATAAATATTGACGCAACTCTGGTCCGATCTTTTCGAAGAAATAACGTACACGCGCCAACACAGGATAGTTACGCAACACACTGTGTTGTTGTTGCCGTTTATCTCTAAATAACAATACTAATCCAGTCACCAACAGTCCTATTACGACAAGCGCAATTAAGATGTTGATAATGAATTGAAGAATCGTAAGCAATAACATTATAGTTCCCCTCTCTCTATTTCTCTGCTTATCATGTATTACTTCAATTCCCAGCAGCCCACTCTGCTGAAATTGCACTAAATTTTAAATGTAATCCCATTGTATACCAAATTCCGTCGTGTTTCATCAGTCATTTAGAAAACGTTTACATTTTTGATGCAATATTGCTGAAAGGATGAGAAAAGCCGTTAATATTCTATCATTTTGCTTCAATTTTCGCATTCATAAGTCACCTTGTATATACTGAAGATGTTGGCTATTATCTTTACCTTAAGTAGAAAAAGGGAATAAAACAATATAAATGTAAATAAGAGAGAGAAAGGCGGATTTACTTATGACAGAATTGAATAAGAAAGTGGCAGTCATTACAGGCGCAAGCAGCGGTATCGGGAAAGGCATTGCCTTAAAGCTTTCAAATGAAGGCGCAACTGTAGTGCTTGTTGCTCGTGATGAAAAGAAACTAGACCAAGTTTCAACTGAATTACGTAAAGCAGGCGCAAAAAACTATGAAATTATCAGCGCTGATGTCACAAACCGTGAAGATATTGATCGTGCAGTACAACAAGCTGTAGAAGAATTCGGGAAAGTCGATATCTTAGTCAACAGCGCAGGTCAAATGAAATCGTCTGCGATTACAGAAGGTGAAGTACAAGCTTGGGACGATATGATTGATGTAAACCTTAAAGGTACATTATACGCAATCAATGCGGTCATGCCGCACTTCCAACAACAGCAAAGCGGTCATATCGTTAACATCGCTTCAATTTCGGGCTTTGAAGTGACAAAATCAAGCGCGTTATACAGCGCCACAAAAGCAGCTGTCCATGCGATTACACAAGGTTTAGAAAAAGAACTCGCAAAAACAGGCATTCGTTCTACCAGCATTTCACCAGGTATGGTCGACACAGCTATGACTAGTGATACAGATTGGGGTTCACGTAAAATGTTAGAACCTAAAGATATCGCAAATGCGGTAGTCTATGCGTTAACACAACCTAGTCATGTCAATGTGAATGAAATTACAGTACGCCCTGTTTAATATACAACTAAACAGCTTTAAACAATGAAAGTCAGGCAACACGCCTGACTTTTTACATATATAAACATATAAGTTGGATCTGTATTCAACGCATACCTTTACTTTAAATTTCTGGTTTGAACAAGATAAAATAAATACTAAATAAGACCAGATATACACCCATGAAAATACCGACACGTTTTAACAAGTATAAACCTGTATTAGAACGGTTTTTAATGAAGCGATTCGAAATCATGTTTGTGACGATAAAGCTGATAAAAATAATAATGACATAAATCAAAGCTGTCGTATCCATTGCGGTACTCCTTCACATTGTTATTTAGTTTAATGTATCACAACTTGGTGTTGAATCCTATGTAGAATTTCTATAATTAAAGATCAATCCATTTAATCTTTAAAATATTCGTTTTAAGGGAAAGATTGGTATAGAATAGATATAATACAATCTTACAATGCACGGGGTGACGCACATGAATTACTTGGAAGAGCAAAAACATAAATATATCGAATTAGCCGAAGCCATCGAATTCCATAATGCTGATTATAAAATAGATGATGTAGAGAAAATGTCTGTTCAAGAAATCTGTACGGATTATGGAAAGTATACGACGTTAAAAGAAAGACAAGTCTTAGAATCTATCTTGAAGTATCATCCTGAAGTCACAATCATTTCAGAAGACAAAGCCGATGAATTAAAAATATTAAGAAGAACAGATTTCGTTTATGAAATTGAGAAAAACTCTTATTTTGTAGAAACTGAGTTTTTAAACAACTTCAATAGCCACGTACTCAACCATAAATATGACTCTATCCCACCATTAGATGATGATGAAGAAGAAGCCATTCATGAAATGCGTGAAATAACACAAGCACGTAGAGATTATGAAGATTTCCAACTTGCTGACTTACTAGAGAGATACAATACTGAAGAATTAAAACAAATTTGTCGTGAATTTAAAATTACCGGCTTTTCTAAAGGAAGCAAAAGTGACATCGTTGATTTAATTCAAGATAAATTTACAAACAAAACTTCATTAATGTTCAAACGTCTCACGCAAAAAGAATTGAATTTAATTGCGTACTTCATCGCTGAAGAAAGCAACGTTATTCCTTACACGCATCTTGATGCCTTAAGTGTGAAAACTTTCTTCATTCAAGTGCAAGATGACTATGAAATACTTTATATGCCAATGGATATCTTTGAAGATTTAGAAGATTACTTCGAAGAGAATGATTTGAATCCATTAGACTTCCTTGATGAAGCAGATCGTGAGTTATTAGAAGAAATTGAAAAGTATCAAAAATTGAATAGCCTGCCGATTAATGAAGATGAAGATATCGATACTGCGATTTCTGCGTTTGTGGAAGCGGGCAAAGATGAAGACATGCGTGAAATGTTTAAAGAAATGTTCGACTTAAATCAAGATAGTGACGATGCGAAAGTTATGAATGCGATTATAGATGGTAAAGTCACATCTCAAGAAGAGTTAGATCAGTTCTTAGAAGAACTGCACAGTAAACCTCAAACAAAAACACAAGAACAAAATCATAAATCTTCTGGTAATGTCATTGATTTCAATCAATACCGAAGATAAAGCGATATAAGATAACACAATCATAAATACCTTATAAAGCCAATACTGAAAAGTACAAGCTTTATAGGGTATTTTTCAACTCAAACCTTAAACTTTATTCAACCTTTTACTTTATAATTTCAATTGGATAACGCATTATATCGTGATACACTGTCAGTGAAGTAAGTAGAATTACACTTACATTCAAAGCGCGACACAAAAAATAAAAGGAGCTTAACTATGACAGTCATCAAACAAATTAAAGAAGATATTGAAAAATTATTTGAAGCTGAAAGCGGCTATAAAATCTCAAAAGCTTCAGGTGTTCCTTATCAAACTGTTCAAGATTTAAGAAATAAGAAAACAAAGCTCGAAGATGCGAAATTCAAAACAATTATTAAACTTTATGACTATGCATCAAATAAACAAAGTGAAGCATAATATTAACGATAAAAGAACTTGATTCAACACATGAAAGCTGTCGAATCAAGTTCTTTTTCAATATATTAAACTTCGTCGCCATGTTCATCATATTTTGTCACATCACCGTCTGAATCAATGATATATGAACCGACTAAATTACCTTGTTTGTCTAAAATTGAGAAGCCCCAACCCCCATCATCACGACGTTCTGGTTCTTTGAAAGTATAACGGCTTGTATCTAATTGATGACCTTCATATTCTTCAACCTTATCAATCACATTTTCACGTGTCACCGTTTCTTCTGACTCTTCATCATCCTCATCAATTCCAGGTGGTGTCGCACCAATATAACTTTCAACTAGACGCACCGCTTCTTCATTCCCATCATACAACGGTACCACTTCTCCGCTATTCATAATACGTTGAGATTCCTCGCGACTATAATCTTCTTCTTGCCAACGATGATCTTGGAAATGACTCGGTACAGGATAAATCGTAATCGTACCATCTCCGTTATTTTTATAAACAACATATCCCGCGGCAGTAGGTGTACCTAACAAACTTTGAACACCTTGTTCATATCTAATCGACCCTGGTCCATACATAATCTTTCCTGACAAATCATCATGACTAATAGAGATATCTGCCGGATTTGCGCTTCGATAGCTTGGTAATGCGGCTAACCATACACGCGCAAGATATTCATCACTATTAGGATTCAAGTGACTAAATGCATTGTGTTTAGATTCAGATGCTTTTGAACCTAAGTGTTTCTCGTTGTTTTCTTCGCTTTTTTGATGATCTTCATATGTAGATTGTTCTTCTGATTGATGTTCTGTCTTTTCTTGGTCAGATGATGTTTGTTTTTCTTCTTTTTGCCCACAAGCAGTTAATAATAACGACGCTGCTAAGAGTCCAGTACCTAAATATTTAATTTTGTTCATTATGTCCCTACTCTCTCTTTATAATGACTTTCATACTTAATATTTAGTATACCTGAGTGGAATACAACTGTATTCATTCTTTACAAAAAAAGACATATTCTGTCTATTTGTTTAAAAAAAGAGAAACAAACATCAAAGCTTGTTTCTCCTGAAAAATTTATGATTCTTTTAAATAATCATGAATGACTTCCGGTCGGCCGAGTCTTAAGTCTGCCAATATATGTTGTGCATCGACAATTTCTTTGACCGGGAAATCTGCGAGCGGCGCATTCACATGTTCAAATAATTGTAGACGCGCATCACCACGGAATGCTTCTTTAATTTGAATATCTGTAATTTGAGAACGTGTCATTTCAAGTATTCTTGGTGTCCCATCGTAATTTGGCAATTGTTTCAACATGAAGCTTGGTTTGGTAATAAGTTGTTTCGCTTCTTCTGTTTCAATCGGATGGTATTTATAGGTCATCGTTGCTTGTGCAACGCGTAATGAATGATAATCTAATGTACCTACTAATGTATCGTTATCGACATATAGTCTTGGTTCTCCGTATTTCTTTGGAAATGTTGAAAGCTCTCTGCCTAATGCAATCGCAGGTTGATTGTTTAAATACATGGATAAGTAGAACTCGCCTTCTTCTCCATTGTATTCTACTGGAATCACTTGTCCGCATTCTGTATATGAACCAAGGCCTGTACTATCAGGCATATCAATGACTTCAAATTTGATTAAGTCACTTGTCACTTTTAGCGGTTCAGGTACGACTTCCTTTAGTTTCTCAATATCCGTGCGATACACAATGTTTAAAAATTCTCTATTTCTGAAATGAACATCCACTCTTGAATATGTCGGTGCATTCACAGGTGTTGAAGCTAAGTTCATGAGTTCTTTTTTATTCAATTCTTTGCCTCCTCAATATACATTGCTTACCTAAGCTTAAAGGCAACAACTTGAATCTTCAATCATTCTATTTTACCGGCACATCCCAAGTGCTTAAGTTTTCTGCCATATCCCAGAATTTATATTCATAATAACTTGTGCGTACGACAATATCTTCTAGTCGTTTTAAGTCCGCTTCTGAACGTCCTTCTGTCACTTTATTCATCAGTTCAACACAATCTTTCTTGAATTGTGTAAACTCCTCAGATGAATACATATCTACCCATTTTCGATATAATGGATGATCTTTCGCAGCATCTTGTTCTGCCAATTTCAAACCAATATAGTTGTAACTCCATGTACAAGTTAAAATTGCGGCAATCACATTTTCTACGCCACCGATTTGTGCCATATTCAACATATAACTTGTATAAGCGGTTGTCGTTTCTGCAGGTTCAGTAGCTTCTAATTCCGCTTCACTAATACCAAATTCCTTCGCATAACCACGATGCAAGTTCATTTCTGTATTCATTGTGCCATCTAATAATTGTGCATACGTCGACATCATATCTAAATCAATGGCTTTCGCGGCACCAATCGCAAATAAACGAGAATACTCAATTAAATAAATATAATCTTGTTTCAACCAATGTTTGAATTTCTCTTCATCCAAAGAGCCGTCAGCTAACCCTTTAATAAATGGATGTTCCATGTAAGATGCCCAAATTGGCTCAACGCGTTCATATAAACGATCTGTAAATAATTGTGTCACTACAAGTTCCTCCTAATTAGATTTGATTCAATATTTTTACTGCTTATCTTTAATCTAACCTATATCGACACAATATACAAAAATACGCCGGCTTGTTTCTAAACACAAGTCGACGCATTCAATTATCATGCTGAATAAAGCATGACTATTTAACATCTTGTTTGCCACCTGAAATAAATTGCGCAATCATTTGTTTAACCAATGCAACCACAACATCTAGCATCACTATCACCTCCATTGTGTGATAGTTTTAATATTTTATTTGAATTTAAAAGAACACCTTCCATTTTATGTGCTAAAGCTTTGCTCATACAAATAAACAATGAATAGCTTACAGTCTGACATTGTTTTTGGTCTCTGATGGGATAAATTTCAATATTTGTTAAAAACGTTGTAAATGCTTCTTGTCGATTTTGATATTCATTTTCTAAATTTTGTTCCCCAAGCATGTAAAATATTTTTTCAAATTTTTATAATACACCTTCACCCTCTTTTTTCTTATATATCAGTTTTTTTATTTTACCCCACCCTAAGTTGGATATAAATTCAAAAAATACCCCTTTTTTGAATTTACAATGATTTTTTCACTTTTTAAGCTACGATTTTCAAGAAGTTGAATTATTTGCTAGGTATGATAGCATGAATACCGTCTTTGCTTTTTTTCAATACTCAAATCAGAAAGGATGTTGCAGTTTTGAAGACGACTCATAAAGAGACAAACAAGATGTTTTCACCCGTATTTACTTATGCGTCTATACTTGTAGGTTTATTAGTATTAATCGGCGCAATTTTCCCTAACCAATTCGGCAAGGTTTCTGGTGCACTTGGGGCGTGGATTACAGAAACTTTCGGTTGGTATTATATGCTCGTCTTTTCTTTCATATTGGTTTTCTGTATTTTCTTAGTTTTTAGCCCAATCGGCAAATTAAAGCTAGGTAAACCTACAGACAAACCTGAGTTCCACACTATCTCTTGGCTGACAATGTTATTTAGTGCTGGTATGGGGATTGGCTTAGTATTCTATGGGGCTTCTGAGCCTGTATCACATTATTTAACTCCTCCTACAGCTTCTGCAGAATCGAAAGCAGCACTCGCAGATTCATTACGTGCGAGTTTCTTACACTATGGCTTTCACCCTTGGGCTGTTTACGGCATCGTAGCGTTATCACTCGCTTATTTCCAATTCAGAAAAGGCGAAGTCGGTCTTATTTCTAAAACATTACGACCACTTTTAGGTAAACGTGTGGACGGTTTACCAGGTACCATTGTCGATGTTTTAGCAGTATTTGCGACAATTATCGGTGTAGCGGTATCACTTGGTGTTGGCGCGATGCAGATCAATGGAGGCTTGAATTATTTATTTGGTATTCCAAATAACAAGTTAGTTCAAGGTATTATTATCGCAGTCGTAACTGTGCTTTTCTTATACAGTGCATGGAGTGGTTTAAGCAAAGGAATTCAATATTTAAGTAACTTAAATATGATTTTAGCTGCGATTCTCTTTGCGATTTTATTAGTCATTGGTCCAACTTTACTCATCTTAGACATGATGACTTCTGCGACTGGTGATTACTTAAACACTTTAATCTTTAACAGTTTAGACACTGCACCATTAAACCAACAAAAACATGACTGGATGCAGACATGGACAGTTTATTATTGGGGTTGGTGGATGAGTTGGAGTCCGTTCGTCGGTATCTTTATCGCCCGTATCTCTAAAGGACGCTCTATCAGAGAATTCGTTATGGCAGTCTTACTAGTGCCGACAATCGTCAGTATTTTCTGGTTCAGCGTATTCGGTTTAACAGGTATCAGTGTTGGACAAGAACATACTGAAATCTTTAAAATGCCACCTGAAACACAATTATTCGGTATCTTTAATGAATTGCCGATAGGCAGTGTCTTATCCATTATCGCACTCGCATTAATTGGATCATTCTTTATTACTTCTGCCGATTCAGCAACATTCGTTTTAGGTATGCAGACGGCATTTGGTACATTACGTCCAGCAGGATTCGTAAAAATTGTATGGGGACTTGCGCTTTCTGCGATTGCGTATGTATTACTGCTTGCCGGAGGCGAAACAGGATTAGACGCCCTACAATCTGCGGCGATTATCTCAGCCTTACCATTCAGTTTGGTCGTTATCTTAATGACGCTTTCATTCTATAAAGATGCGAATAGAGAGCGTAAAGCGTTAGGATTAACACTCTCACCTAATGAAGAACATACTAAGATTTTACATGCCGCATCTAAGAGACACTCGTCAGAAGATCGCTCATAAATTTAACTACATGCGTATCCATACGCTTCAATTTAAGGATAAACAAAAGCAGCACCTTCTCTTCTAATTTGAGAAAGTGCTGCTTCTTTATATTAATAACGTTTATTATTTCTAGAACGCATGATCTGACGTACAATACGTGTGACTAAACGCACAATTTGTCTCACTTGTCTTTGGTTAATTTTAGCCATAATCTACCTCCAATTTTTGTCAGTATAACATGGTCCTAACACAAGACAAATTGATAACTATTTATTTTCGAAATAGTTGTGTTTTTTGAGGAACCTTTCTGCGACTACGGCTGGCTCTTGTTTTTTGCCGTCTGATTGATAATTTAACTCTTGCATTGTTTTCGTAGAGACCTTGCCTTGAAGTTTTTCTAATGAATGTTTAATTTTAGGGTTCTTTCTTAGGAAGTCGTTCTTCGCAAGTGGACTTGCGTCATATGGCGGGAAGAATTTACGGTCATCTTTTAATACTTTCAAGTTATAAGCTGAAATACGGCCATCTGTAGTATAACCTAGAGCCACATCTAATTTATTGTTTTTTAAAGCATCATATACTAAGCCGATTTGCATAGGTCGGATACTTTTAAATTTAAACCCATAGGCTTTAGTGAAAGCCGGGTAACCATCGCCAGCACGTTTAATCCAAGTAGAATCTGTACCTAAACGCAACTCGTCTTTATGTTTCTTTAAATCCGAAACTGTTTCAAGATGATACTTGTCAGCCACTTCTTGAGTAACCATAAATGCGAAAGTATTTTCAAAGCCATACGTATCAAAGAACGTTTGATCATATTGCTTTGTAAAGCCTTTTTGAACAACATCCATAGCTTT
Source organism: Staphylococcus sp. CWZ226 (assembly GCF_018986355.1). NCBI lineage: Bacteria > Bacillati > Bacillota > Bacilli > Caryophanales > Staphylococcaceae > Staphylococcus > Staphylococcus sp. CWZ226. The sequence continues at coordinate 268,539 of NZ_JAHMSB010000003.1, forward strand.
CTTGGTGTCAGTAATAGGTTGTTGATTTAACGCTCCTACTAAATCTGTACCTGTATAACGCGTAGAAGAAATTTGCGCATCTCCATTCAATAAGGCGTTATGTTGAATAGTAGCTGAGCCTAAGTTGTTAATAATGGTTGGTTTTACTTTCCCTTTCGTATCATGTTCAATTTGTAGGCGAATCATATGTGCCATAATTTGCGATTCACTTGTTGCGAGTGCAGTAATTTTAACATTTTTACCTGGGCCGCCATCTAAGCCAGGTAACCCACATCCAGCAAGTATAAAGACACTTGTTAAAACTATCCCCATTAAATATTTAAACTTTTTCATTACAACCCCCACATTAATTTCTTTTATAATCATTTTATTTTCACAATTAACCACTACACATTATAACACATACATTTTTTGTGCATGCCATACCGTTTCCACCCTAACTTCAGTCTAACCTCACACAAACGTTAGACTAACTCAGGCGCTTTGTTCCTTGTCCTCACAACATTCTTCATCATTTAATCAATCTAGACATACCCTCTTTTTTAATTTAAAAGTTATAAAATGACAGTTGATTTTTATTGTATTTTATCTATATACTCATTACATAAAGAGAAAGAGGAGCTTAAAATCATGAAAGTTTATTGGGATTTAGGTGTAGAATTTTTAAGCCGGTTATTTACAGGTAAACTTCCGACTGTCTTTATTATCTTGGTTGTTGTTTCGACACTATTGAATTTTGTCATTGAATATATTTATGAGCGCTTTGAGAAACCAGAAAAGAATATTGTCAGCTCATTTTTGGCACTACTTATTGAAGAAGTAATTGGCTTCGTTATTTTTATCTTTGCGTTTATCGCTGCGATAAAGTTTTTAGATTCAGTTACACTTTCAAATTTAACTGATACGTCTGCGATAGCTTTAGGAGAAATAACACTCGTTAGTTATGTTGTTTTTAGTGTGTTATCTTTGCCCTCTTTATTACTTCAATTTGTTGAATCTAATATTGGAAAGCTCTTAAACATTGTGGGGCAGGTCATTATTGGCGGGTTAGTTTATTATGTGTTGTTTGAAACCTTGCCGATGACTATAACTTTTGATCTTCTATATACAGTTGTCGCATTATTTATTGTGATGATCTTAAATATCGTTTTATGGTCTCTTTCTATCAATACGTTGAAAAATGAAAAAGCAGCAGATTAGTTAATTATTCACTTTGTTTTGCCATTGTTTATCGTATTGTTTTTAGCTATGTTGTTTTATCTTTTCTCTTCTTTAATCGATACAGGTTCTATGTTAGGATTGTATCTTGTAAGTGTATAAGCAATTGTTGTCCTTTTTTCGCAACCCTTGTTAAGCGGTTGCTTTTTCAATGACTTCGATACGATGCTTAATTATTTTCAATAAAAAAAGAGAAAGGCAGAGAAAGATGAAAATAAAATACATACTGTTATTGACGTTATCTACAGTACTGCTCGCAGGTTGCGATTATTCAAAGAGTGAAAACCGCAATGGTTTCTTCTTTAATACTTTCGCAAAACCAATGGACAATTTACTACATTGGCTTGGTCATAATTTAAACGATAACTATGGTCTCGCAATTATCGTTATTGTATTAGCCATTCGCTTAGTTATGTTGCCGTTTATGTTAAGCCAAACTAAGAACGGTCAAATCATGCGTAAGGTTATGGATATTGCGAAACCTGAGATGAAAGAAGTACAAGAAAAAGTTAAACGTGCACGTACACAAGAAGAAAAAATGGAAGCACAACAAGAATTAATGGCTGTTTATAAAAAGTACGACATGAATCCAATGAAGAGTATGCTTGGCTGTCTGCCAATCTTAATTCAAATGCCTGTACTCTTCGGTTTATATGTCTCATTAAAATGGCCTTCACATGGCGGCATCACAGATCATCCTCACTTCTTATGGTTCAAACTGACAGAACCTGATGTTTGGATTACAATCATTGCCGGTGCCCTTTACTTCTTACAATCACTTGTCAGCATTGAAAATATGCCGAAAGAACAACGTCAAATGGGTTACATGATGATGATTATCTCACCTATCTTCATCATTTATATCTCATTCACTTCAGCTGCGGCATTAGGTCTTTATTGGTCAGTCAGTGCCATCTTTATGATTGTTCAAATGTTCTTTGCGAACAGATACTACAGTAAAGTTGCGGATGAAGAAGTAGCACGTATTAAACGCGAACAAGAGAAGAAAGAAGATAAACCTAAAAACACGAAAGTCATTTCTAAGAAAAATAAGAAAAAATAAGCATGATGAATTGGCCCGGGAAGTTATTTCCTGGGCTATATTTATATAACAAAAAGAACGTTTCTACCTGTCGTAAAAACGTTCTTTTTAATATGAATTTAGAAGAATCTTAGTAAGACGATGCCTATGAAGATACATATGATTCCAAAAATCTTACGTACATTAATCTTGTTTTTCTTCGCACCTAAAATGCCGAAGTGATCAATTATGACACCCATTAACATTTGGCCCAGCATTCCGACAATAGTCGTTAATGCGGCACCTAAATATGGCATTAAAACGATATTCGCTGTGACAAATACCACACCAAGTACCCCACCAATAAAATAAACTGGTTTGATTTTACCTACTTCTGGTTCATAAGTTGATAATTTAAATGAACGATTTACAAACGCTGTAATGACAATTAATGCGATTGCCCCTACAGAGAATGAAATTAATGACGCAAATAACGAACTATGTACTTGTTGTCCTAACTGACTATTGATCGCAGTTTGAATCGGTGGTGCAAACCCAAAGATAAATCCTATGACTAACCATGGTAAGACTTTATTAGCTTTTTCTTCTTTAGGTTGATGTTTAACATAATTCATCACAATGATGCCAATAAATAACAATAAGACACCAATCAGCTTTAAGAATGTGAATGGTTCTATTTTAGCTCCTAACCAACCAAAGGTATCAATCATCACACCCATAATGATTTGTCCAGCAATGGTTATAATGACTGTCAATGACGCACCTAGCCTTGGAAACAGTAATAGATTTCCTGTTAAGAATAAGACACCTAATAGTCCTCCAACGAACCACGTATAATTAAACGATTGACCAGAAAAGAAACTTAATGTGAAGTGACCAGGTGCAATAATCAAGTTTACAATGAATAAAAATAGAGCGCCGACTGAAAATGAGATTGCTGAAGAATAAAATGATGAGTGTGTATAGCGTATTAGTTTTGTATTAATAGAAGTTTGTACAGGAACCACCATTCCTGCAACTAAACCCAGTAAAAATAAAAACAGCATGCGCGCCCTTCTTTCCTACAATGATTAAAATAGTATAGCATAACTCAAACCTATTAGAAATCTCTGTTGTGAAATCTTCAATTGTCTATTTTTCCAACAATTTAAAAAGCTGCCGATGCGGCAGCTCCCAATCATTCTTCTTATTTACGTACTAATGCTAAAATACCTGCAACAAGTATTAAAATACCAGATAAAATTCCGAATAAACCAATGAAAATAAAGTTTAGTACGCCTCCTATAACAAGTAAAACACCCATTAAGACACGTTTTTTATTACTTAATTCCAATTGCTTTATTGACAATGAGCCTCTAAATCCTTAACAACCCCAAAACTTGTCGAATCGTCGGCTTAATAGCTCACGCTATGCCGACATTCGTCTACAAGTTTAGTTAAGGGTTCTTCTCATTGATCAATAAATTTTCTCGGCATAAATGCGTGTTCTACTTTTTGTTTTTCAATCTTTTCAACACAACAAAAAACGGCGTCATAAGTAGTGTAAAAAATAATGCGGAAATCAAATTTGCATACAAGTTAAACTCAATCGGCAATATTAAATCTAATAAAGATTGCAAAACAAAAAATGAGATAAAAAAATACATAAAAGATAAAAAGACTTTCAAAAATAAAACTCCTTTCCAGCAAATCTTATCACAATAGTTTTTGCTTTACAGGTCTACTTTTCGCCGTTATAATCTAGTTAAATCCTGTGAGGGCGCACTTATACGTTCTGTCCGAACGTGTGCTGAAATCGCAATCGCTCTTCGTCAATTTTCTTATTTTAAATTCAAAGAAACGGCTTGAGATATTCCGAGCAGTTACAAAAATTAATTTGTGTTGAATATTGCTACTGCATTTTTTAAAAAGTGATGTAGATTTATAGCCCATAACTTTTTTGAATTTCATCGACGATACGGCGTCGAAGGAAAAATAAATAGACCGTACGAAAGAAAAAAGCCAATCCAATTTTATTTGGGATGGCTTTTATTTTTTTAATGCCCTTATTTTTAATTTTAAGGGGACATTCTGAAGTTCCGTAAGATATTTACAGAGTTTTTTATCCGAAATTATTTATCAGCTCTTAAAACGCAAATGAGAGCTAAATAAATATATCATGATTCTAAAAAGCAAAAGTTCAATCAAAATCAGTGTCTGATTTTTAGACACTGCCCATTTACATGCAAACTAAAATATTACATAAAATCACTCAAAAATCAACTCGATTTTTAGTTCCAACAGGAGCAAGATTCTGTAAAAAATATCAAAATTTAGATTTGGGGTTAATTTTCTTGTAAGAGCATAAGGAAAATATGCATACATTTTTAAATTATTACTAATATGTATAAAGACAAGAAGAAACTCGTTTTCAACTCGTTTCTAAAAAAAACCAAAAAAGACAACACTAAATTCTTATGATAATATCATGACGAATGTTCTTACAGTTATATATTATAATTAAAAAGAGGGGATACTTGGAGGTAAAAAGATGAACATTAGAAATTTTAAATTATATGAAATTACCTTTTTAATAATTTCTATGCTATCAATTATCACAGTATTTCTTAATGTTGCTGATATATTAAAAATGCCAATACAATGGCAATATTTCTTTCAATCAATGATATTTTTATCTTTAGGTATAGCAACTATAAGAAAAATGAAAGTAAGTGCAATTATTGCCATTATAGCTAGTATCGTAATAATATCGTCTATTTTTTTCATATAAAAAAGCCCGCCAAAAGCGGACTTTTTTTATTTTAATAACGTTTTGCCCAAGTAGCTTTATATACCCATTTCTTTTTAGGTAATTGATAAGGATTATCTCGGACTAATCTTTTCTCAGCTGTTCCACAGTTAACCTTAAGTGCTTTTTGCCATAACTTAACCCATTCTGCTTGAGAAATATAATTATCTTTATTCTTAAAGTAACTGTTTTCAACACATAACAACACATGTATATGCTGATTATAACTGCATTATTTTCGTAATAACGCTAAGACACCCGCAGCTAAGATTAAAATACCTGCGATGATTCCATAGATACCAATTAAGAAAAAGTCTAGTACACCTGCGATAATGAGCAAGATACTCATTAATACACGCTTTCTCTTAATTAAACAACTAATTATGAATGTCGCTATACTCATCAATATAACGATAATACCTAACGTATAGATATCACTGCTTCCAGCATTTCCGACAGCTTCATTCGCACTTGCGACCATTAATGTGGAAATCCCACCAATAATCCCAAATATACTGCCGACAATGCCTAATACAATTTCTGCGATACGGTTTCTAGGTTTTTCATATCTTAATTCATCCATTTTTATAACTCACCTTTAAAACTAAAATTTATTTCTATCTACTCTTCTAACATCGCTTGATCTGCTGCTTCTTCTTGTTTTTGAAGTTCTGCATCTAATTTCGCTTGTTCTTGTGCCTCACGTGCTGCTTGTTCGTCTTGACGTTTCATTTCTGCTTCATAGGCACGTTGATCCGCTTCTTCTTGTTTTTGTCTTTGTGCTTCTTCTCGTGCATCTATTTCATCTTGGCGCTTCATCTCTGCTTCGAATTCTTTATCGATGCGATCTTGATTTTTTTGCCATTCTGCATCTTCACGCTCAAGTTGCTTTTGATATTCTTTATCCCATTCTGCTTCTAATTCATCATAAAGTTTATCAATACGTGCTGCTAAATCGTTGTATTCTTTATTTGTAACACCACGTGTGACGTGATTCATTCTTTCTCCATCTGTTAATGCGTTATATTCATCTACTAACGCATTGTATTCTTCTGCTGTGTATGGATAATCCTCGCTATCGTCTTCAGCTTTTGTTTTATCTTTCTTCGTATCCGATTGGCTGTCAGCTTCATTATAACTGCCATCTTTAATCATTGCTTGATGAAGGTTCCATTTCGCTTTAACATTTGCAGTTTTAAAATACGTGTCCATTTCTAAGGTATAGACTTTGGCTTCTGGAACATCAAATGTTAAAGTGCCTGTCGCAGTTTTACCTTGGTTTAATTGATGAGAGAAAATACCGTCTGTACCATCTCCGCCAATCCAATCTGGATACGTTTCTCCTCTGACGTTCATTGTAAATGCGCTAGAATCTACAAGTACTTGATCGCTGTTATTGTTTTTAAATTTCAATGTCACTTTTAATACTTTACCGTTATTAGGTGCTTCGTAATCTTCATAATCATTTACATACTCTGCTTTAACTACTCGAACATCTACACCGTCAGCATCAACGATTTGCCCTACTCTGAATGTTTTCATTTCTTCTGTTGCTTTACCTCTTGCTTCTGTACCTTCTGTCTTTTCTTCAGACTTTGCGCCACTGCAGGCAACTAATAAAAATAATACACTAATCATCAAAAACCAAAGTCTTTTCATCTTTCTCTCTCCGCTCTGTATTTAGTTGTGAAACGATGACATTTCAATGCATTTACCATCAAATTGTCTTTATAGGAATATTTTATAATACTTTTAAGTAAAAGCAATCTTTTTTCGAATATTTATGAAGGTTTAGTGAATATTTTTTAATTGATACTTTGGATTATAGGTAATTCAGATTAATACTATGTATAAATATAAAAAAGCTGCCATAGGCAGCTTTCAGACTGTCGACAAAGTCCTACGGACTTGTCGGCATTTTTTATTTTTTAACATTTTACATAATAACCTTTTCCCCATTTCTTGTATAATGATAGTAATAAGATAATGAGGTGATAGTATGCTAAAT